>JBEANW010000138.1:0-2813 GCA_041165225.1 Cyanobacteriota bacterium
TACACAAAAGTCAGGAGGTTCGTTCCTTTTGGTCACATTGGGAAAAACCAGGATTGTTACTATTTTTCTTGCCTCCCTATTGTTCTGACATGAACGAGATTGAAGTCGGGCTATGCTCGGGTTTCCCGAGCTTATAGAACCGACTTGTTGAAACACAATGGCATCAATTAAAAAGTCACGAAATCGCAGGGCGGATGTTTGACAATGAAACGAATTTGTCGATCCATGTCTCTCATTTCCCATCAGGCACTTCCAAATGGAACAAGATAGAACATCGCTTGTTCAGCTTTATTTCTGCCAATTGGCGTGGAAAACCTTTAATAGATCGAGCCACTGTTGTTAGTCTCATTGCTAACACCACCACCAAAACAGGACTCAAGATTAAAGCGAAGCTTGATCAACGGAACTATCAAACTGGCATCAAAGTTTCTGACCAAGAAATGAAACTGCTCAACTTACACAAAAACGACTTTCATGGAGAGTGGAACTATCTCATCCAACCAAATTAGGATCTTATTTTTTCTAGCGTCCTAAGCACTAATTTTACTTTCTGTAACAGATTGATGTTTCTGCATATTTGCTTAATTTTTCCTGGATGAATATGGCAAATGATGATTGGGTAGATATCATTAAAATACATGAAATACAAACATGAAATCCAACAAACAGTAGAGATCTAGTTTAAGCGTGGAGCTACGTCTTTTCTTATGGCATCTGGTCAATCTTCCTTTCGACGAATCTTACTCTCGCGCATTCTTTTGGTCAGTGTCCCCGTATTGTTGGTGGGGGTCTATGTTACTTATCAGAAAGCTCGGTCAGCTTTCTTAGAGACTGCTAGACAGAATTTAACCGAAAGTGCCATTAGAAAGGGAGAAATAGTCCAACAATCAATTGAAGCTCTCGAAAATAACCTGGCAAGTGCGAGCGATGCAGCAATTTCTCCTTCAGGTATTTTAGACGGTGAGTTGCTCATTAACCAACTCCAAGAAGTTCTGCCCACAGGTGTTTTATGTGTTCAAATTACCGATCTGGAAAGTAGCTCAATCGCTGCTTCCAACTGTAAAGCTCAAGTTAGTCTGGAAAACACAACTTGGAAAAAGAAAAAACAACGAATTTTTACCAACTCCTCTCAAGTGGATGTCAAATTACTTTCATCCACCACATCTTTAGTCCGAAATTCGGCAGAAGCGAGGGATAATCCTTTAGGTCGTCAATTGAAACTGTGGTTGACTGCTCCTGTCTATGATTCTTCAGGTAATCTGCGTTACGCCTTAAGCGTCAAGTCGGCGGTTCTCGCTCAAGAAATTATTGTACCAGGTTCTCTAGAAGGCTATCCTGTGGTGATCGATCAAGATGGCACAATTTTGGCTCATCCTTTTGTCCAGCGAGTGGGACGCAATATCAAACAAATGCCCGATGCCCAACGGTTGACGAAATTGATGGAAAATGCGATCGCCAATAAGCCAGATTTTCTGCACCTATTTTATTTGGAAACAGATGGGGTGGAATTAGTAGCGGGATATAGTTCTATTCCTTCCCCTGTCACTAGCAGTAAAGGAGAAAAGTGGATTATTCTGGCGGTTAGCCCTCTAGATGCTGCGTTAGAACCCCTCAAGGATATTCGCCAGGCGCTAGTGGGGATGACTCTCGGTTTAATTGCTGCCTGTTCCTTGGCGACTCTCTATCTATCCCGCGAACTTGCGCGTCCTTTGGAACAAATTAGAGACTATTCTCTCAAGGATGAACATCTGCATTCTAAGCTTGATCGCCTACCAGAAAATTTTAAAATTCGCGAATTTAATCAGCTTTCCCTTTCTCTCAATGATATGGTGAGCCGACTCAGAGCTTGGGGCGATGAAATCATTACCGCCTGGAAGCAAGCCCAAGCTGCCAATCAATTGAAAAGCGAATTCCTCGCCACCACTTCTCACGAACTGAGAACCCCTCTCAACGGCATTATTAACTGTATTCGGGTGGTTCAAGACGGTTATTGTGATAGTAAAGAGGAGGAACGAGAATTTTTACAGCAGGCAGATGATGCCGCGATTCATCTTTTAGGCATCATTAATGATGTATTAGATATTTCCAAAATTGAAGCGGGAAAACTTTCCGTCAAGATTGAACCTGTTAATTTAGACAAAATACTTCATCAAGTAGTGGATCTCCACCTGGTTGCCATTCAACAAAAAAACTTGCAGTTAGAAATGCCTGTTTGGGGAAAAGATCTTTACGTCATGGCAGATAAAGCAAAACTAAAGCAAGTCTTAATCAACATCGTCAGCAACGCAGTTAAGTTTACCGATCACGGCAAGATAATCATTACGATCGCAACTCAAATACTCACCAATGACAAAGAATTTGATAATTACCAATATTCCCTGGCTTCCAAAGCCGATTATCAGAGAGAGATTGAAGCTTCCATCAATAATATCTTCTTTCTGGAGCAGGCTCTAACTTCGGAAGAAGATAATTCCCCTAATGCTCTGATCGATAATTATCCTCAAGTATGGCAGCAAGAACTAAATCAATACGTTGTCATTAAGGTCGAGGATACTGGCATTGGCATTGACCCCAGCCAGCAACATAAACTATTTAATCCCTTTGTCATGGTCGATGGTTCAACTACTAGAAAATTCGGTGGTACGGGTCTGGGACTGGCTATTTCCCGTAATCTCATGGATTTAATGCAGGGAACGATCTCTCTAGAAAGTCCTGGAATCGACAAAGGTACTACTGTCTCAATTTCGATTCCGCTGACGGAAATTAGAGCCAGTAATGAAGAATGATTTAGCGTACTAAAACCCGTCTAGGTT
>JBEANW010000139.1:0-8801 GCA_041165225.1 Cyanobacteriota bacterium
CTCAACGCTATCCCTCGGCAACCCTCAAGCCATATCGAGGGGTGGCTGCCCGCATTCGTGGTATTCAGGCAGTTGCTCAGGGTAAGGTAGACGCGATGATTAGTGATGGAATTCTCTTACGAGCAGAAGCTCAACAGCAAGGATTATCCTTGGCGGAATATTCCCTCGTACCGGTCGTTCCTCTGACTTGCGATCGCTATGGCATGATTATTCATAGCAATGATCCTCAATGGCAAGAGTTTATTAACTCCGTGATCAATAGCCCAGCAGCAGCAGCCCTTGCAGATCAATGGTTTGGCAGTTTATATAGCTACACTGAGATTGCTCAGGAGTGTAAATAAATAAAAGCTATCAGCTATCAGTTTTTAAAGTGATTAAGGGTTTAAAAGTCTTAAAAATCTTATTTTGATTTAAACAAAGTCTTCTGTCATTATTGCTTCTAGGGAGATCCAACAATCATCAGGTAGATGAAACTGGAATCTCATTGCGGTAATAGCATCCTGGTAAATATCATCATATTCATTAGCAACGTAGTTCTTGAGACTAGGGTTCTTTTTAAGAATGCGGTTGATTCTACCCCGAAAATTAGCCACTTCTACCATCCAACCCTTCCGACAGCGATCTCGTTCCTGTTCCCAGTATTTAAGTTTTAAAACATGCTCGATTAATCTTTGCAGATAGCTGTCTAAAGCTCTTTTCTGACTTGCCCCCATATCCTCTATTTCATCTAAAAGATTATCCCAGTCCATGTCATCAATATCTCGTCGCTGAATTTTGGTCTTTATTTCCTCAACCCAGAGGTTGAAGTCGGATTCATGTAACTCTTGTAAATTAGTCATTGGTTGTTGATGCTCGCTGTTAATTATATTTTACGGTCTACTTTACAGATGCCATAAAAGACTGAATAAATAAAATTTCCAACATCACCAACACTAAAGACTTTCCACCAACTGATCTAAATGCTGCTGTTCATGGGTAGCCATCACAGATAAACGCAGACGACTAGTAGGCACAGTTGGGGGGCGAATAGCGGGGGCGAAGATACCTGCCGAGAGTAGTTTTTGAGCAAGATTTAAGGCTGCTTCAGGACTATCCAGATTAATACAAAGAATTGGTGATGCAGAGGGCAATAGTTCGAGTTCTAAATGGGACAACTGCCCCTTGAGATAATTGATATTATGCCAGAGCTTATTTCTTCTGTGGGGTTCTTGTTGCGCGATCGCAACCCCTTTAAGGGCGGCGGCAGTATCAGCGGGGGATAAAGCAGTAGTGTAGATCCAGGTGGCGGCGCGGTTACGCAAAAAGTCAATTAGTACAGCACTTCCCGCAACATATCCCCCCAAACTGCCAACAGCTTTACTGAGAGTGCCGATCTGAACCAGTGCTTGACCTGTACAGTGAAAATGCTCGACGCAACCTGCCCCTGTCTTGCCCATTACTCCAGTTGCGTGAGCTTCATCTACTAATAACATAGATTCAAATTCTTCGGCGATCGCCAATAATTCACGCAAAGAACATAAATCCCCATCCATACTAAAAACGCTATCGGTAGTAATCAAACACCGACGGTATAAACTACGATGATTAATTAACTTGCCTCGCAAGTCCGCAAGGTCATTATGGATATAATCCATAGCCGTTGCCCCACTCAAAATTGCCCCCTTTTTCAGGCTGGAGTGATTGTATTGATCCCCTAGAATCAAATCCCGTTGTCCCACCAAAGCTGATACCGTACCCAAGTTAGCCAAGTAACCCGAACTGAAAACTAGAGCATCCTCTGTTTGTTTCCAAGTGGCGATCGCTGATTCCAATTCTCGGTGTAATGGTTTATGTCCGCTCAACAACCTAGAACCAGTACTGCCTGTACCATAAGCTTCAGTTGCCGCTATCGCAGCCGCAATTAATCGGCGATCGCTCGCCAATCCTAAATAATCATTACTGGCAAAATTAACTACAAAAGTATCTACATGTTGCCCCGCTAATTCCACTACTGCCCCTGGTTGTCCTGCGATCGCCTTAACAGAACGATGCCACTTGGCGCGATGGATTGTCTCTAGGGATTTGTTTAGCCAACTGTAAGGGTTTGACACTTTGTTTTAGTTACTGACTTTACGTACCTAGGGAAAGGGGAAAGGGGAAAGGGGAAAGGGGAAAGGGAAAGCAGTACTTCATGATTCTGAGAAATGCTATATTAAATTATCAATCCACATCTCCCTATCTCCCTACTTCCCCAACCATCAATTCCAGCCTTTGATTCCGTTGATATTCCATGAAATCCAAGAGCCAGTCTTTTAAATATCTGGTAGCCCGACAATCATCCTCGTTGTAACTAAGGATTAAATCCAGCAAAGCTCTGTCTTGGGTATGGAGCCATTGGTCGTACCAACATACAGATTGATCGCCACTGCCTTTAGTTTCGCGCCAATAGAAGCCAATCCAGTTCGCCAAAGCTTTTAAGGAATAACTTTCTACAGGAAAAATAACCGCTTCTGTCACCCAAAGATGCAAATCGACTAAGCGAGATAGAATTTCTTTTTTTTGGTTTCGGGGAGTATCATACAGTTGCGCCAAGCGCTTAATAGTGTCTGCTTCATATTCAGAGTAGTGAAAGATGGGTGCATCAGGATAGAGAGCAATGAAGTCCAGGAATTCTTGCCAAATTTTGCCTTCATCTTCCAGGTTTTCCGCCAGAAAAGCATGAAACTGTTCGGTATTGTTAATCCGATCTACCAGCAGTACTCCTAACAGGTAATCCGTTTGTCTTTCGGGTTCGGCTTCAATATCAAAATATAGCTCGATCGCTTCACTGGGAATTGGTTGGGTATTAACTAAGTCGAAATTTGACCTGACCAGAGGGCGATCGCTTTGAATGGCGGTGATTTGCTGTTTAAGCTGGTGGGCGACATCGTAGCCGAGAGTTTCTTCCAGATGGACGGGGGCAATATTTACTAGAGATTGAACAGTATTGACTCCTAACGACTGGAGATATTCATAACGTTTGGGAGTCACCCCAGGGATGAGGGATAGATGTTCGCTAGCCTTGGCAACTTGATGACAATAGCCATACCAATTACAGAGGCTACAGCGCTGACGAGAAATAAAGACTTCTGGTTCGTGATGATTAGCCAGCATGGTTAAGCACTCAGTGACAGTTTCCTGCATCTGAGTTAGTCCATGAGCTAAGTTGATCTGATAGGAGTTATGTTCTTTGAGAATTAATGGCGATCGCTCTGGAATTCCCTCTTGAATAATTGCCAAAATCTGGGCATGGAAAGCCGCGATTAACTTGTACTCTGGTTTGGGTTTACGACCAAGTTTGATGTTAACTGGCATATATGACCAGTTGCCGAAAATCGATGTTCCAGGTTCTTTAATTAATAAGCTTGGTGCCGCTATCAACGTAATTTGCGCGAGAAAATCTGCTGCATGATTGCTAATCAGTGGCTCAAGGGTATCTTTATTATTTTGACGGTTAGATTGCCACTGGGAGTAATCAACTGTTAAAGTTCCTTGGGCAATACAGTCTACTCCTTGATGCATCAACTCTATGGTTTGTTGAGCGTTGAGCTGCCAATCTCGGCGGGATGCTTGGGGAAAATCTGGTTCTAGCGATCGCCCTTGAATCACATTACGAATATGAGTTCGATTTTCTCGTTTTAATTTCAGTAAGAAATCTTTAGCAGGGTCTTGATCTTGCGGATTACCAAATGTTTCGAGAAAGGTGCGACGATTGCAACGTTTGTAATTAAGTAATAGATGGTCAGAGATTAGCATTTTATCGCCGTTGAGCCAGAGAAAAGAATAAAGAATGATGATTCTCTGGTGGGTTGCCCTGTAACAGCACTTCTAACCCCAAACTGATGTCGCCGAATATTTAATGAAGAATGTCGATATACTAACAATGGTTCGCCACAGAGCAAGATCTTACCTATGACTAATAGTTTAGCTAAAACCGACCTCAAAGAACACCGTCAGCAATTTCCTGGGTTGATTAATAAGACCTATTTTAATTTTGGTGGTCAAGGAACAATGTCCAGCGTTGCTTTGCAAGCCATTATTGACACTCATCAATATGTTCAAGAACGAGGGCCTTTTTCTGGTCAGATTAACGGTTGGCTAACTAATCGAGTTAATCTTCTCCGTCAGGCGATCGCTCTGGAGCTAGAAACAACTCCTGAAACGATCACCATCACGGAAAATGTAACCGCAGGCTGTAATATTCCCCTCTGGGGATTGGATTGGCATCAGGGCGATCACATCGTGATGACGGACTGTGAACATCCAGGAATTATTGCCACCGTTGACGAAATTAAGCGTCGTTTTGACGTGGAAGTTACTATCTGTCCGATGCTGGATACTTTGAATCATGGCGATCCTGTAGAGATAATTCGCAGCCACTTAACGGAAGATACTCGCATGGTGGTTTTAAGTCATCTTCTCTGGAATACAGGACAAGTCTTACCCCTCAAAGCGATCTCCAAAGCTTGTCATAGTTATCCTGCTAAAAACATGATCCGAGTCATGGTAGACGCTGCTCAGTCTGTGGGTTCTCTTGATTTAAACCTGCCTGAATTAGAAATCGACTACTATGCCTTTACTGGGCATAAGTGGCTTTGTGGCCCTGCTGGTGTGGGGGGGCTATATATCAGTCCATCAGCCTTTAAGGAATTGAACCCCACCTTTATTGGTTGGCGGGGAGTCGAAATGGATGCCCAGGGCAAACCCATCGCCTGGAAACCAGACGGCACAAAATTTGAGGTAGCTACTGCTGCTTATCCTGAATATGAGGGTTTGAGAGCAGCGATCGCCATTAATCAAGAGTGGGGCAACAAAAGCGATCGCTATCAGCAAATTTGCCAGTTAAGTGCCTATCTCTGGTCGCGTTTACAGCAAATAGATCGCATAAGCTGCCTCAAAGCTACTGCTCCCGAAGCAGGATTAGTTTCTTTCCAGGTATCAGGGGTTAATCATAAACAGTTGGTAGATACCTTAGAAAAACAAGGTTTTCTTCTGCGAACCATTGCTGATCCTGACTGTATTCGCGCCTGTGTTCATTATCTAACTTTGCCTGAAGAGATTGATAGTTTATTACAGGCGATCGAGCAGCAGATTTAGGAGTTTGGAGTGCTAAGACTCAACTAAGTACTGTTATATTAAATAGCCATCAATGAATTTGTTTGAAAAACTTTTTGGTACTGTCAGGTACGGATTCATCTAAATTTAGTTTTTCTGATATATTTTCACCGTCGCCATCACTTTTTTGGCTGGCTATTTTGGATCTCTGAGCTTGTACTTCGCTTCTTTTTGCTTTTAGTTCTTCATAGGTTGCATCATCAACAGGTTTTTCGGTTGCGGCATCATCTGGCTGACGATTCAAAACCGTCGCCAAGACCTGATCGTTATTTCCTGAACCGAAAGCTAAACCCAAAAACAAAGTGATTTGAACTAAAAAAACAACTAAAATTCGACGGAAATTGATTTTTGATCGTAAAGACATGTTTACCTCTAAAAACTGACAAGAGCTTTTCTTATTTAAGTTATTTTTAATCCTGCTGGTCATCCTCCTTTGGGTTGACCTTCCGTTGTGGCGATCTCTCCCGTTTCCATCAATTGGAAGTCCAATCAATCAATTGATTGGGTTTATCTTTGATGCCGTGATCGATACCCAATAATTCTTGTGCTTCTTCAATTGTGCTTTGATTTTTAACACCTTGATAGATTAATCCACTGCCAGCGATCGCCATGAGGACACCTCTTAAAGATCGCTCTCTAAGGCCGATTAACACTAAGACACCGCCACCAACTAAAGAACTCCAGCGCTCTGTCTCGCTGAGTTGAGTGTTTTCTGGTTGAGTTTCTTGAATTGGTAGATTGCTAATTTCTTCCATGATTTTTTACAGTTATCTGCTTACTTTTTTATAATTTGCTCAAAAAGAGGTTGCGGTTCGGGAGCGGGAACTGGCTGAGGTTGTGGAGTGGGAACTGGTTGCGGTTCGGGAGTGGGAACTGGCTGGGGTTCAGGATTTGGAGGTAATTGAATCGCGAGAAACATAGGTATTTAGGCTCCTAATTATTTGCGTTAATTGTTGTATAAAACATCTGATGTAAATTAGCTAGTCTTTCCTCATGGGTAAGGACAAGTAGTTGTTAGTTTTTAGCCCTTCAAGTTCTAAGAAAAAGCGCTAAATCAGATTCTGTGGCTTTTGGACGGCACATTAACTTAGTGCTAGTCTAAAAGTAGAATTGTGGTTGTCAAAGCCGAAACACTGCTGATTAAAAATCGTTTAATTGTCCAGCCTGACATAATTAAATTTTAAAAGCTTTAAAATTTCACGCATAACTTTAAAATCACATAAAGTAGTAGTTGTTCACCTCTACTTTTAGTCATAAATTTTCACTCCTTCGACCTAAGTATTAATTAAAATCTTTCTTGCGATAGAGGAATATAAATATTTTTAGTTTCAAAATGTGGATAGTTATTCTTGGTATTTACCACATACCACAACGCGCTTTTAAGTTCGGAGACTTTCTCCGAACTTATCTTTTTTCTTATTGGATTTTCATCAAGCAACTTTTAAAAATAAGCCAGGTTGTATGTAAGTGCTAAAATTGCAGGAGATTTAAAGCCTTGAAATTAAATCAATGGATTAGCTTAGCTGCTTTTGCTTTGGCGATTTACATTTTATGGCGAATCAGGCAAGTTCTTTTGCTGGTATTTACGGCAACAATCTTAGCCACTGTTTTAAATCGAGCAGTTCAAAGATTACAGAAATCTGGTGTTAAACGAAGCGTTGCAGTTCTTATTACTATTATTACTGTATTAGGCATACTAGTCTTCTTTATAATTGCGATCGTACCTCCTCTGGTAACTCAATCTCAGCAATTAATGGAAAAAGTACCTTTGGGAATAGAACGATTGAATAGTTGGTTGTTCCAATGGCAAGAAAAACTTTCTATTTCCAATCCTATTTTTGAAAATCTTCGCGATTCGATCACAAAATTACTGCAGATTCCTCAACCTTTAAAGAATCAAATATTTAGTAACTTCTTTACTTTATTTTCTAGCACCGTCAATACAATTTTAGGTGCATTGGTAATTTTGGTATTAACTATAATGCTATTGGCAAGTCCATTTCAATATCGAGATATATTGATACGATTGTTTCCTGGCACTTTTCGCACACAAGTTGATGACATTCTCACTCGTTGCGAGCAAAAGCTCACTGCCTGGTCGATTGGTCTTCTCTTTAGTATGAGCGTAATTTCACTGCTTAGTGGAATTGGATTATTTGCTTTAGGAGTACCTTTGATTTTGGCAAATGCATTACTAGCAGGTTTATTAAATTTTATTCCTAACGTAGGACCAATCTTTAGTGTAGTTCCGCCAATGGCGATCGCACTTCTTGATGCACCCTGGAAAGCGATTGCAGTTCTAATTCTTTATCTTATAATACAACAGGTTGAAACCAATATTTTAACGCCGCTGGTCATGCAAAAACAGGTTTCTTTATTGCCTGCTGCTACTTTGGTGTCTCAACTTATTTTTACAATTATCTTTGGTTTTTTTGGGTTACTATTAGCTTTGCCTTTAACTATTATTCTTCAGGTTTTAGTCCAAGAACTTTGGATTAAGGGCGTACTTGATCAAGTCTAAAGTTTAACTAAGTCGATTATTAACAGTAAAAATCGCTAGAGGCAGAAATTTTAATTAAAATTCTACTCTAGCGATCGCTTTTTTTACTCTATGACTGTTTAAGATTGAGTCTTTTCTTTCATGGGATCGGCGATATAGCGAAAGTTTTCATCCGAATTCCAAGGACCCCGTTCATCTTTCCCATTAGTCGATAAGTTGTAATAAATATCTACAGTTTCATCGGGTTGAACATTTCCAAAGAAAGGATCATCTAACTTACCCATAAAATCTAATGCCTTCATAAACATATTGGTGTGAGAAATTTCGCGGGTCAGCAAGCTTACTAAAACCTCTTTTGTTTCTGGATCTGGGGCAAGTTTAATTAGAGCTTCATAAGTCTGACGCGCCCCGGCTTCAGCAGCTATATTAGCTCGCAAGTCGCGCACCACATCACCGCCTTCATTGATGTAGCTCGCAGTCCAGGCAGATCCTTGAGAATCCAAAAAATGGGGTCCTTGACCTCTGACGGCAAATAATGTGCTTTGAAATGCGTCGGTTTGATCGACGTTTTTAGTATGCACCTCAATTAATCTGCCCACCATTTCTAAATGGCTAAACTCTTCTGTGGCAATATCTTGAAGCATATCTCTGATCCCAGAATGCTCGGTGTGAAAAGATTGTACCCAATATTGCAAAGCAGCAGATAGTTCCCCAGTAGCACCGCCAAATTGTTCTAGTAACAGTTGAGCAAAGCGAGGATTAGGTTCGCCTATATTAACTGATTTTTCGATTAATTCTTTTCTGTGATAAAACACCAGTAGTTTCTCCTAATAAATAAATTTGGTCTTTGAAGGTATTCGACCCTTGATCGGAAATTAAATAGTTTTGTTATTTACAAGCTAACTTCTTATTAATAGAAAAACTTGTTGCTCCAGATAGATATTAATAGGTGTTATCAGTTGAATAAAGAGGTAATGTCTATCTTTGGTGGGAGGCTAAACATGAAAATATAAATTATAAATATTCTTGTTATAAAAATGTTTTCACAAACAAGAATAAAATCAGTATTTTAGGGTTAAATTGTGCCTGCAAAAAGTGTTCACCAACTTAAAATTGCTCCAGCTTGGTCAAAAGAGTTTAGGGATTTAGTCAACGGTGTTTCAGGAGG
>JBEANW010000140.1:0-7666 GCA_041165225.1 Cyanobacteriota bacterium
AGCTGCGGTAGAAGGTCAAGTAATGAGTATCGCTGTCAAAGGCAATCAGACTGTTAAACAAGGAGATGTGATTGCCACGATTAACGACTCTCGTTTACAAACCCAAAAAAGTCAATTACAAAACACCGTTCAACAGTCACGATTACAGCTCGTGCAAGTTAACGCCCAAATTAATGCCCTTAATAGCCAAATAAGCGCCGAAACTAACCGTATTCAGGGAAATGTCGCTAGTGCGATCGCCGACTTCCATCGCATCCAGCGGGAATATCAGGACAAACAAATTACTACCGAAACAGGAGTTCAAGAAACCGAATCAAATCTCAAAGCCACAGAAGCGGCTTTAAATGCAGCAAAAGCTAAACTCAATCGTTATCGTAGTGTCGCCAAACAAGGAGCAATTTCTGGCGATCAATTAGCAGAAGTAGAATTAGCCTTTCGGCAACAACAACAAGCAGTTGAAGCAGCCAAAGCTAAATTAGCAGGGGCGCAAACTGCCCTAAATCCCAGTAATGCCGAAATTGCGATCGCCACTTCTCGAATTACCGAGGCTGAAGCTACAGGGAAATCTACTGTTGCTAGTTTAAATAAAGAAAAATCAGCTCTGATTCAACAGCAAATTGAACTAAACAAGCAATTAGATAAAGATGCCCGCGATTTGCAACAAGTAAATACCGATCTCCAGCAAACTAAGATCACTGCAACCACCGACGGTATTATCTCCAAGCTTAATCTACGCAATCCTGGGCAAACTGTACGTCCTGGCGAAGAAATAGCGACCATTGCTCCTAGTAATAGTAAGCTAACCATCAAAGCTGCTGTTCCTGCCAAAGAAATAGGTAAACTAAAAAAAGGTCAAATAGCCCAAATGCGCATATCTGCCTGTCCTTATTCCGATTACGGAACCCTTAAAGGGACAGTTACAGCGATCGCTCCCGATGCAGCCTTTCCTCAGCCAGATAATAATACACCTTCTACCGCTAATGCTCCTAGTCAACAGACGGGCGCAGCTTTCTATGATGTTGCCATTGAGCCGAATAATGGTTCTTTAGGTAAAGGGAACAACCAGTGTGCCATTCAATTGGGTATGGATGGGCAAACCGATATTATTACCAGAGAAGAAACTGTAATGAAATTTTTGCTCAGGAAAGCCAGATTAAGCACGAACTTGTAAATTCTTTTATTTTCAATAAAAACTTGAGTTGCTATAAGTGCAATAGAACAATGAACGAACATTGTGTGATTCCCATACTTAAAACCGCTAAGGATTATCAAGCCTATCGGATTAGTCCTAAAGATAGTAATCGTCTGGCGATCATTTTCGATCCTAGCAATGCCCATGATTCATTAACTGTATGTGTAGAAATTTTTGATGTCGGTGGTGCGACTCCTCCTAACCGTCATGATTTTGCTGTAGAAATGTTTTTTATTCTCAAGGGGGAGGGGATGGCAGTATGCGATGGCAAAGAAATACCTCTCCACAGTGGCGATAGCGTCTTAATTCCCAAACAAGGGACTCACTTGCTTAAAAATACAGGTTCAGAACGTTTGTATGTTTTATGTATTATGGTTCCTAATGAGCATTTTTCGGAGTTAATTCGTAGCGGAATAACTGCCACGTTAGACGAACAGGATTTTAAGGTATTATCTCGTATTGATTAGATTTTTCAAATCCAGTAGCTAGTTCTTGAGGGCGATCGCCAGAATCTTGTTTTGGCTAACTTACGATGCTGTTTTATGAACTGGTGAAAGAACTTAGAATAGATTAGAGAGAAATTTATAACAATATTCTTGCGTAAGTCCTACAAGTAAATTAAACGCCTGACAGCTTATGGCTTCTCCCTCTATTGCCCGTGAAATAATCCAAACCTTATTACCCCATTTAAGGGTAGCTGCGGGTTACGCACGGCAGATCCAAGCCAAGATTGTTTCCCTGCCAGCGAAGGAAGCGGGAGGGAATATTTTATCGGCAGCATTAACCGATGCGGATCTTTCGATTCAAACTATGGTGGAGGTGGCTCTCCTGGGAACATATCCTGAACTGGCTTTTTATGGGGAAGAATACGCACAATCGCGCAATACCAAATATTTCTCCTCGACGGAGTTAAGCACCAAAAACTATTTGATCACCTTAGATCCAATTGACGGAACACAATACTATCTTGATGGCTTTGATAATTATCAAATTATTCTCAGTATCTTAAATGCCGATAGCTATGAGGCGGTGTTAGCTATTTCTCCCGCCCAAGACTGCTACTACTACGCCATCAAGCATCAAGGAGTATATCAGGGCAATCTCCAACAAGATTTAGATGATTGCTCCAGATTAAAGATTACTAATGCCCCTCCCACAATTTTATTAGGTTGGGGAATGGCATATTTAAAACCCGCATTACAAGACAAGTACCAGGTAGTTGATATCGAGAATTGCTATTCTGCTACGGTAAAATTCCCTAACTACAACGGCATATTTTCAGGAGATTTAAGCGGCTGGATTACCAAACGAGGCAAGTTTATTGATAGTGCAGCCTTGGCATTTATGGCACAAGAGCAGGGGTGTATTGTCACAACATTAGATGGTTTTCCATTGCCCCCTTTGCATACCTGTCAAGACTTTAGTTATGATGGCGCGATCGTCGCCAGTACGCCTCAACTACATCAAGATTTGTTAGCAGCCTGTCAGAAACTAACTAAAACTAACTAATAATGTTCGTTCAATCATCTAAATGCTGACCAGATATGAACAACTATCAAGATAAAATTGCTCATCAGATTTCTCTTAGTCGTCTAGTTAGTTTTTTAGCTTACTTCATATCTGTAGCGACTTTGGTGATCTGGCTATCTTTTGCTGTTCATCCAGTGGTTGCTCAAACGGATGAATCAGCGGATGTATTAGAAATAGTTGCGGAATTGCCCGCTGAACATCCCCCAGGTAATGTTGCTGTCACTCCAACAGGCAGAATAATCATGAGTCAGCATCAATTTTATGGTGCGCCCTTGCGAGTAGTGGAATTATTGGCTGATGGCAGCATCATACCTTTTCCTAATCAAGTCTGGAGCAGTAAACCAGAACAGAAGGGCATCGGTTTAAATGGAGTTTTAGGCTTACGAGCCGATGTTAATGGTGTGGTGTGGATGCTCGATCGCAGTGAGGGAATGGGACAACCAGGAAAAATTGTCGGTTGGGATACGGAACATGATCAACTCTATCAAGTAATTTATCTCCCTCAGCCAATTATTGTTGAAAACTCATTTCTCAACGATTTAGCGGTGGATTTAGACCATCAGGCAATTTATCTTACCGATACTGCCAGTGGAGATGATTCGGCGTTAATCGTCGTTGATCTCAATACAGGATTCTCCCGCAGGGTATTGGTGGGAGATGTTTCCACTCGCTCTGAAGATATACCGTTGATCATTGATGAACGGGTGATTAATTTGGCAGGAAAACCCGCCCAAGTTGGCGCAAATCCCATCACTGTCGATCCTAAAAATGAATGGGTTTACTATGCACCCATGAGTGGTACTTCTTTATATCGCATCGCTACAGCCGATTTATTAGATCCCTCTCTTTCCCCAGAAGAGTTATCTAGCAGAGTTGAACGCTATGGTGATAAACCAATTTGTGATGGTATTACCGTTGATGGCGCGGGAAACGTTTATCTTACCTCCATTACCGATAATGCGATCGGCGTGGTGGATCAAACTGGCGCATATCAAACTTTATATCAAGATGACAAGCTGCTCAGTTGGACAGATGGTATGGCTTTTAGTTCGGATAATTATATATATGTCACCGTCAGCCAATTACAGAATTCACCGCCCCTAAATAATGACAAAAACTCTTTTAAAGCACCTTTTTATCTAGTCAGATTTCCTGCCTTGGCTTCAGGGAAAGTGGGCAGATAAAGCAGATTTTTCTCCTTCAATAAAAAGCGATCGCTTTTCAACTTTTCTTGGTGCAAGATCTGAGTTTTTTTAGCTAGAATTTGGGCAACATGGGTTATTAAGCGATTAAGTTGCGAGAACCTTTGTTATGTGGCGTGCCAAATTTTTTTACATCCTCCTTTATTCGATTTCTCTCGTTGGTTTTTATGGTTCTGCTGTCCTAGCCCAAACTGTTCCCGACAATACTCTGGGAAGTGAAAGTTCCACTGTTATCAGAGATGTCACTGTCAAAGATAAATCAGCCGATTTAGTCGAAGCTGGGGCAACTAGAGGGAATAATCTATTTCATAGTTTCTCGGAGTTTAATGTTGGGGATGGCAGCGCAGTTTATTTTGCGAGTCCCGATGGTATTGCTAATATCTTGACTCGTGTTACGGGGAACAATCCTTCAGAGATCTTTGGCACTTTGGGAGTAGATGGCGCTGCAAATTTATTTCTCCTTAATCCTAACGGGATTGTTTTTGGGGAAAATGCAGCTTTAGATCTTAACGGTTCATTTTTGGCTACTACTGCGGACGGTTATATCTTTGAGAACGGCTTTGTCTATAGTGCGAGTAATTCTAACTCCCCGCCATTATTAACAGTCAATCTTCCTGTGGGAATTCAATTTGGGAATCAAGCAGAGGCGATCATAAATCAGTCAAGAGTTCCTAATGAATTTGGTTTTACTGCTGGGCTTCAAATAGATCCAGAGCGTAATATTACTTTGCTGGGGGGGAACATCCTGTTTAAACAAGGTTATCTTACTGCCCCTAATGGAGAAATAGAACTTGGTAGTGTTGTTCCCCATAGCTTGGTTAAGATTATCCCAACAGAAAATAATTGGACATTAGACTATACAGAAATAGATGATTTTCAAGATATTAATTTCACTCAAAGTGCAGAGATTAATACCAGTAGTAATAGGACAGGTAGGGCAGGCAAGATTAACCTTCAAGCTAATAATCTTAATGTTTTGGAAGGTTCAAATATTACTGCCAATAATTTTGGAGAAAAAAATGGAGGAAGGTTAAATATTAATGCTCAAGAATCAGTTAAGGTTAATGGCATAGGTACAAATAATGTTCCTAATGTTCCTAGTCATATTCAGACCAACAACTATAGTAGTGGATTAGGAGCAGAGCTTAATATCAACACCAAAACCTTACAAATAAATGATGGTGCGTATATTTCTGCTAATAATTACTACGGCACTGGAAACAGCGGAAATTTAACGATCGCAGCTTCAGAGTCCGTTAGTTTAATAGCTAGTGAAGAAAGCAACTTTAGTTTTATTTCTGTTTTAAATCGAGGTACGGGTAATGGCGGCAATTTAACTCTTACCACGGGAGAATTGCTTGTTAAAGACGGTAGTCAAATATCTTCTGGAACTTATGGTGCTGGTGATAGTGGAGATTTGTCTATTAAAGCTGATCGCGCCGAAGTATCGGGATTAAATAATGGTTTTGCCAGCGGTTTATTTGCTAATGCTTATGGTGGTACGGGTAATGGCGGTAATATAACTCTTACCACGGGAGAATTGCTCGTTAGAGATGGTGGTCAAATATCTTCTGGGACATATACTGCTGGTGATGGTGGAGATTTATCTGTTACTGCCGAGGGAGTCGAAATATCGGGAGGAAATAATGATGTTGCTAGCGGTTTATTTGCTGGTGCTTATGGTGGTACGGGTAATGGCGGTAATTTAACTCTTACCACGGGGGATTTGCTCGTTAGAGATGGTGGTCAAATATCTTCTGGGACATTTGCTGCTGGTGATAGTGGAGATTTATCTATTGAAACTAAAAGACTAGAGATTGCTAATGGAGCATTTATTGGCGCGGGGACATTTGATGCTGGAGACGGCGGAGAGATTGCCATTAACGCTCAGGAAATACTCATTAATGGAGGATTAATCGATTCCTCCGCTTTTGCTCAGGGGGATTCTGGCAATATTAAAATTAATACTCAACAATTAAAACTGATTGGGGAGATCAGTCAGATTGGAACTGTGAGCCTTGGTACTGGTCAAGCAGGAAATTTAAACATTAAAGCTACTGATGCGGTAGAAATTAGCGGAGTGTCTTCACTTATTGATGAAGAAGGGGAAGCAGATCTTTACTCTAATGGCTTGTTTGCCAGTGTTGAAGTAGGAGCAACAGGTAATGGGGGAAATTTGAATCTGGAAACTAATAGATTATCCGTATCCGCAGGGGGGAAAATCACGGCGAATACCTCTGGAATCGGGGATGCGGGGAATATTATGATTCGTGCTAATACCATTGAAGTTAAGGATGCCGTGACAGATTTTCTGGGTGGTCGCAGTGGCATTAATAGTAATGTTGAAGCATTAGGCACAGGTAATGGTGGCGATTTAAGCATCTATGCTAATAGTTTGAATATAACCAACGGTGGTTTGATCGCTGTTGATGCTAAAGGACAGGGTAATGCGGGGAATATTTATCTTCAAGCACAGGAAATTAATGTCCAGGGAATGTCTTCTGGAGAGACTGTTTTCGGCATCTCACAAACGTCTTTACCTTCTGAAATATCAGCTTTTGCTCAAGGAAACTTTGATGCAGGTTCAATCACGATTAACTCCAATAGTTTGAATATTGCTAATCAAGGACAGATTTCTGTCAGCAACATCGGTCAAGGGAATTCAGGTAATCTGAATATTACTACCCAAGATTTATCCCTAGATGACTCAGGTAAACTCAAGGCTGAGGTTAATGGTGGTGGGCAAGGTAATCTCAATCTCTCAACCAGAAATATTTTCTTACGTAACAACAGTCTGATCTCGGCTCAAGCCCAAGGTGCATCTACTGGGGGCAACATTAAGATCAATAATACAGATAACTTGCTCCTTGCTCAAAACAGTCGTATTCTGGCTAATGCCATTCAAGGGCAAGGAGGCAATATTGAGATTATGACCCAAGGTTACTTTGTCTCTGGGGATAGTTTAGTTTCTGCTAGTTCGGAGTTTGGTTTAGATGGGAATATTGACGTGGAGAACATTAATGGCGATCGCCCTCTAGAATTAGATCAGTTACCCGACAATCTAGTTGATCGAACCCAGCAAATAGCTAAAAGCTGCGGTGTTGGGACTAACCAATTTGCGATCGCAGGGCGGGGTGGTTTGCCAGAAAATCCCTTGCAAAACCTTCGAGGTCAAACTGTCTGGCAGGATTTAAGATTAGCGGCGATCGACTCCAGCAAAACTAGCCAGGTTCAACCATATCAACCCTCAACACCGATTCTGGAAGCCCAAGCCTGGAAAATAAACGATCTTGGTCAGATTGAATTGATTGCCATTAATGGTGATGCTCGTCGTTTGGATAATCAAGCTGGTTGTCAATAGCTATGAAGCAATCAATTATCTTGATCATGGCGATCGCTTTTGCGGTTTGGAAAGTGCGATCGCATAAGTTTCATACTTAACGATGAAAATAGTTAAATGATTAGATCAGCATCAAGATCTTTAATGCTAAATTCAAAAAAGAGATCGCCTTATTGACAGAAATATATTTATACGTTAGCGGACGCGATCAATGTATAATATATGCAAGGGGCGAAAGTCGGCTTCACGCCGTGTGTCAAATAGCTGTGCTATTTTGATCTAGCCCCTATCAAACCTGAGCTTTTCAAGAGACAAAGTATTTGAATTTGAGTAATATTCACCGTAAGGTTTTCTTCTTCTATCATCTAAATCCATAATCAATCTATATTGATGGGCAATAGG
>JBEANW010000141.1:0-5139 GCA_041165225.1 Cyanobacteriota bacterium
CTTCATCTTTCAGCTCTTCCTCTGCCTGTGCCACCACTCGATCTCGAAGTTCAGCGGGAATCTCTGTAGAAAAATTACTCGTCACTTCAGCATTCGGCGAACCGCTAAATACTACTCCTAAATCCCACCAAAATCCTACTCCTTTACCAGCTTTGACCGCATTACCTCCCCCAATGCCCAAATAGGGAGAAACCCCTTCATTAATCTCGATATCAGTATCAAAAGAAGCAAGGTTTTCAATGTTTAAGGTCTGATTACCATTTCTATTTCTAATAGTTAGAACACCATTATTCACTTCCCCTAGTCCATTGGCAACTCGTTCAGAAACATCTGCCGTTCCTTGAATATTGTTATTACCAAAAACTAAACCACTGCTCAGTCTGATGCCAACTTTTTTAAACGGTTGATAATCAACCAGAGTGGAAACATTAAACAAATTCAAGTTTCCTTTGTAGTCATAATCTGTTTCATTGACATTGATATCTCTACCAAAGTTGTTGATTCCTAACCTCGCGTTTAAATTAGGTGTGATTTTTTTGACCACATGACCTCCAAGTCCCAAGGTACTTAACTCAGGAACAATTGCCCAGCCACTTTTTTTCCGAGAACTGGTAATTTCAGCTTGGGGAGTCTGATTTGAGGCAGGAGAATTTTCTAATGCGCCTGGTTCACCAGAGGGAGTCACCCCAGAACATTTAGAATTATAAGGATAATTTTGGCAGAATTGAGCCATATCCAATTGTCTTTGGGCTAACTGATTCATCGCAGGAGTTATCGGTTCAGATTGCCCAGTCAATGGGAGAGTCAAGAGACTTTCGGATGAGAGAGAAACTGGTTTTAGTTGCGAGGAAGTGACTCGATTCACTGGAGTCTGATTTTCATTAGCCGATTCTGCGGTTGCAGGTTGAGCGACCAAGCTAATTAGACCGATGCAGAATCCCAGGCAACCCTTGTTTACAATAGTATGTACGTTGTTAGTTTTCACGAATATTGACTATATATAGAATTAGTTTCACTCAGGCTAACATTGATTTTTTTGTTTGTAATGCCTCTGGACAACTGTAGTTTTGGTGTGAAATCCAGGATTCGCTCTTTATTTAACTGTTCTTGCCCAGGGAAAAGCAAATAACTCTAAATTTCACCCTTTAACTCCACTGCCAACATCCGTAGGCACAATGTACTTTTGCAGAAATAAAAATAACAGTAAAATTGGGGCGATAGAAATAACTGAACCTGCTGCCACTAACCGCCAATTTAAAGAAAAAGAATCTGCCAAATTAGCCACTGCTAAAGGTAGAGTGTAGTAGTCAGGGTCATCCAAGACAATTAAAGGCCAGAGAAAATCACTCCAAGAGCCAATAAAGACAAAAATTGCCAGGGTCAATAAAGCGGGACGAATGGCAGGCAGCATAATATTCCACCAAATGCCTAACTCGGAACAACCATCAATGCGGGCAGCCTCTTCTAATTCTAGAGGAACAGCTTTCAATGCTTGGCGCAGCAAGAAAATACCAAATGCCGAAGTCAGATTGGGCAAAACAATTCCCAGATAGGTATTCCTTAAGCCCAAATTAACCGCCAAAATATAGAGGGGAATCATCACAATTTGAAAGGGAATCATAATCGTTGCCAAGACTAGGGCAAAAATCAATTCTCGTCCTTTAAAATCAAGACGAGCTAAGGGGTAGGCTGCCAGAGAACATAACAATAGATTCAAGCCCACCGCCAAAAAAGCGACGATCGCACTATTGTAGAGATATAGAGCAAAAGGATATGTCTCCCAAACCGTCGCAAAGTTAGCCCAAGTCGGTTGACTCGGAAATATTTGCGGAGGAAAAGCAAAAATATCTTCTGTGGGGGATTTAAACGCTGTCCCAATCAACCACAACAGTGGAAACAACATCATAAAAGCGATCGCACAAAGCAATAAATACGTCCCAATCACCTTAACTGCTGACGGCGCATACAAGCCCCCGAATTCATTCGGGGGACAGCGCCTTGACTTCTGACTCATTCTCATTCCTCATTCCCTAAAATATAGATTTCTTACTCTACTGAACATAAAGAAAAGTTACAAATTGCTTAACTACGCATAAAAATTTTACTCGTTGAGAAAGTAAGGGAGAAGACCAACATCAGTTTTCCTCTGGAGATTGGTCAACTATAGAGATTGGTGGTGTTAGGAGTTAAAATTCTCTTCTAAGCATATACGGTAATCTGGCTTGGCTTCATAGAAGAACCTTAGTTTTTTTTATACTTAACACCGCTTTTCTTTTTTTCTGTTCCTGCTTCGTAAATATTAAAATTAATCTGGCAAAATCGAAGTTACAAATAACTAAATAACTGTAGAACATGCCAAATGGTTAAAAATAATAATTATGTCAGAAAACAATATAGAATCGATTCTCAAAGAGAAAAGAGTATTTAATCCCCCACAGGAATTTGCCGAGCAAGCTGCGGTTAGAAATATAGCAGAGTATCAAAAACTCTACGACCTCGCAGAGAAAGACCCCTCTGGCTTTTGGGCAAAACTAGCGGAGCATGAACTACATTGGTTTAAAAGATGGGGAAAAACCCTCGATTGGCAGCCACCTTTTGCTAAGTGGTTTGTCAACGGCAAAATCAATATTTCCTATAACTGTCTTGATCGACATTTAACTACCCACCGCAAAGATAAACCTGCCTTAATTTGGGAGGGAGAGCCTGGAGATTCGCGGACTCTAACGTATACAGAACTTCATCAAGAAGTATGTCAGATGGCAAATGTCATCAAGGAACTGGGAGTAAAAAAAGGCGATCGCGTGGGGATTTACCTGCCCATGATTCCCGAAGCGGCGATCGCCATGCTTGCCTGTGCCAGAATTGGTGCGGCTCATAGTGTCGTGTTTGGTGGCTTTAGTGCCGAAGCCTTAAAATCCCGTCTTCAGGATGCGGAAGCGAAATTGGTGATTACTGCGGATGGTGGTTGGCGCAAAGATAAGATCATGCCCCTCAAAGATGCGGTAGACCAGGCGATATCCAGTGATGTCCCTAGCGTGAAGAATGTCTTAGTGGTCAAGCGTACTAGGCAAGAAGTGACTATGCAGCCAGAACGAGATCATTGGTGGCATGACCTCAAGGCAGAAGCGAGTAGTCATTGTCCTGCGGAACACATGGACAGCGAAGACCTCCTGTTTATTCTCTACACCAGCGGCACCACAGGTAAGCCCAAAGGAGTAGTCCATACCACAGGGGGCTATAACCTTTACACCCACATGACCTTTAAGTGGACATTCGATATCAAGGAAAAAGATATCTATTGGTGTACTGCTGATGTGGGTTGGATTACAGGGCATAGCTATATTGTTTATGGGCCACTATCTAACGGTGCCACGACGGTAATGTATGAAGGCGCGCCCCGACCTTCCAATCTTGGCTGCTTCTGGGATGTAGTGGAAAAATATGGTGTGACTATCTTTTATACTGCCCCCACTGCCATTAGAGCCTTTATCAAAATGGGGGATGAACATCCCAATCGTCGGGATCTTTCCTCTTTGCGTCTGTTGGGGACAGTAGGAGAACCCATTAATCCTGAAGCCTGGATCTGGTATCACAAAGTAATTGGTGGAGAGCGATGTCCCATTGTGGATACCTGGTGGCAAACCGAAACGGGGGGCTTCATGCTCACTCCTTTACCTGGAGCAACTCCCACCAAACCTGGTTCGGCAACCCTTCCTTTCCCTGGCATTATGGCAGATGTGGTAGACCTGGGGGGAAATCCTGTGGGAGAAAATCAAGGGGGCTACTTAGTGATCAAACATCCTTGGCCAAGTATGATGCGGACTGTCTATAAAGATGACGATCGCTTTCGTCGCACCTATTGGGAACATATCCCGCCCAAAGATGGCAAATATCTCTACTTTGCAGGAGATGGCGCTCGCAAAGACGAAGATGGCTATTTCTGGGTCATGGGACGAGTAGATGATGTGATGAACATCTCAGGACACCGTTTAGGCACGATGGAAGTTGAATCCGCCCTAGTATCCCATCCTGCGGTAGCAGAAGCTGCGGTAGTATCCCGTCCTGATGAGGTCAAGGGAGAAGATGTCTATGCTTTTGTGATTCTTAATGGCACTCATAGTTCTAGTGATGAACTCAAGCAAGAATTGAAACAGCACGTGGTTCAAGAAATTGGCGCGATCGCTCGCCCAGGAGAAATTCGCTTTACGGATGCCCTGCCCAAAACCCGTTCAGGCAAAATTATCCGTCGTTTTCTGCGTAACCTAGCAGCAGGAGAAGAGGTAGTGGGGGATGTTTCTACCATGGAAGACCTCAGCGTCCTCGACCAACTGCGTCAAAGCTAGAATACTGGGTTCATTTGAGTAGCGCGAGGCACACCTCACGCTACCGATTTTGATTATTTCAACCCAACAAGTTATTCTTGAAACGATTATTTGCTTGTCTTAATACTTTGCTTAACCTACAGGCGATCGCCCTTAAACAACTCATCTTGGCTAACTATAAAGAATTTTACTAGATGCCGAACCAACTTTAACCAGCAATACATTGATTAATTAATTCTTCCACTCCACTGATGGGAAAGATTGGTACTTTTAACTGGCTACTAACATCAGCAAGAGATAGATCATCAAGGAATTTAGTGTCATCATGTTTGAGCATTAAGGAAGGTAATAAGATTCCGTCACCCAAATCTTTTGTAGGTAAACCTGCCAGAAGATCCTGTCCTGTTAATAAGCCCGTGACGGTGATTTCCTGTCCCCAATATTGACTGTTTAATGCCACTAAATTAATCTCTAAACCTTCTACCTCATTGAGTTGCGCTACTAAGGGTTGAAAAGCTTGTTCTACGGCATTGCCCACTACCCAAGTAAACCGACGAGGTGAGGCGATCGCTTGAGGTAACATCTCTTGCGCCGTACTTTGAAATTGCTTGAGAAATAAACGGATGGAACCGACTCCATTACCAATTTGAGGATAGTCTTCGTAGTGTGATTCTGGGGGAACATCTTGACCAGCAATCAGAAACCATTCATCCGCTAACCAGGCAAAAGTACTGCCAAACTGTTGTTTGAACCGAGCTTGTAACTGCTGCACCTGTTCAATCACAGCGATCGCTTTGGCTTGACTGACAGGAATTAG
>JBEANW010000142.1:0-3825 GCA_041165225.1 Cyanobacteriota bacterium
CAGAATTTTATCGTTATCTTTCTCGTCAGGGAGCAGATATCTTGTTTATTCCTGCTGCCTTCACTGCCTTTACGGGGAAAGACCATTGGCAAGTATTGTTACAGGCAAGAGCGATCGAAAATACCTGCTATGTAATTGCTCCTGCTCAAACAGGCAACCACTATGAACGTCGTTATACCCACGGACACGCTATGATTGTCGATCCTTGGGGGGTCATTCTCGCCGATGCAGGAAATGCCCCTGGAGTGGCGGTAGCCGAGATTAATCCCCAACGTTTACAGCAGGTGCGTCAACAGATGCCATCTTTACAGCATCGAGTATTTGTTTAGGATTTTATGTTTGAGAATTATTGACAAGTGTTTAGCCTTTCAAAGTTTTGGCAAACAAATCGCTCATGCGCTGTAGCCCAGGAGATATATCTTCAGGTGCTAGGCGTACATCAATAATGCTCAAGGCTTCATGGTCATGGGCTGATTTTAAAGCCTGGTGTAACTGTGGCCCAGTTTCCACCACAAACCCGATGCCGCCGATTAAATTAGCAAACTGAGCATAATCAAAACTGGGAATTTTGACAAAATCCGCCTGTTGGTGAGCCATTGATCGTAAGGAGGTAAACGAGCCGTTATTAATCACAATCACGATGGGATTTAAACCAAGTTTTTGAGCAGTCAACAGTTCCATTCCTGTCATTTGGAATGCTCCATCCCCCACTAAAGCGATCGCTCGGCGGGAGGGATCTGCTAATTGCGCGCCAATGACTCCAGGGACGGCAAACCCCATGCTGGCATAGAAAGCAGGGCATAAATATGATGTTCCTGACTGCATTTTGATATCATCGGCAGCAAACAAAGTATCCCCAACATCCGTTACCAACAACGTATTACCATCAATATATTGATTGAGTTCCCACAACAAGCCACTCATGGAGATAGCCCCCTCCGCAGGGGCGACTCTTGGTTGCATAGTTACAATTGAGGTTGAATCGTAATGGGGTAAATCGACCCTGTTAGCTAAAGCCCGAATAAAATCTTCAAACAACACATTGGAATAATCATGGTACTTGAGGGTAATTTGTTCTGAGACGGCATAAACAGTACGTTTTGGCTCTAGGTGAGAAGTAAACATCCCCAAGTTAATATCCGTCATAAATACCCCTAACATCAGTAGACAGTCGGATTCTTCCACTGTGTCGCGCACCGAGGGATCTCCTGCCTCACCGTTATAGATACCAATATACTGAGGATGGCTTTCGGGAAATACCGATTTTCCCAGCATCGTCGAACAGACTGGGATACCTAGCTTTTCTGCTAACTTAATTACTTCTCCTTGTAGCCCAAATCGATGCAATTCTACTCCAGTTAATAAGACGGGAGATTTAGCCTGCTGAATCATTGCCAAGGTTTCGGCGATCGCTTCTGATAAAGCTTCAGGATCAGTCTGCTTCAAGGGTTCAGGCAAACGCACCGCTTCTTCAATTTCGGCATAAACCAGATCTCGGGGAATTTCTAAATAGACTGGACGCTTAAAGGTTATGGCGTAATCGATAGCTCGATGAATTTGTAGATCCGCAGTTATAGGATTGTCTAAGGTTGCAGCATAAAGGGTAATTTCTTCGTAAACTCGCTTTTGAGTATCAAAAGTTTTTACTTTATGGTGGAGTAAATTTTTTTCCCGTCGCTCTTGCACCCCTGGGCTGCCACTTAAAATAATTAAAGGCGATTTTTCCGCATAAGCCCCAGCCACGGCATTGACCATATTTAGTCCACCGACGCTATAGGTAACCACTGCCAACCCTAAACCTCGGATGCGGGAGTAGGCATCTGCTGCAAAACCCACACAAGGCTCATGGGTCATGACAATGGGTTCAATTGGGCTTTCTGCCAAGGCATCATAAAGAGTTAAAGCGAAATCTCCTGGAATACCAAAAGCGTGTTCTACACCTTGTTGATGCAATAGTTCAAAAATATGTGGCGCTAATCGGGGCATATCTATCGTTACCTCGCCAAACAAGATTAAGATTTAGGCACTTGAGGGATGGGTGCTAGATAATTTTTTAGTTGATCTTGGTGTCTTCTGATTTAACAGAAAACTTGATTAAGCCAGTACCAAAAGTTCTTGTCTCTTGGCAGCCTACATATATAATAACGAAATCGCTTGAATCAGGTTGAATAAATTGCCAATTAATTCACAAAAGTTATTTTGTTATCACAAATTATCAAAACAGCAGTAATTTAGCTAACCAAAAAGCAATTTATGAATCAGCTAATGTATTTAATAGTTGATGCTGATTTAATCCAAAACAGAGATAGTTCCAGGAGTTCT
Source organism: Cyanobacteriota bacterium (assembly GCA_041165225.1). Taxonomy (GTDB): domain Bacteria; phylum Cyanobacteriota; class Cyanobacteriia; order Cyanobacteriales; family Xenococcaceae; genus Waterburya. Next base: position 2,323 of record JBEANW010000142.1, read on the forward strand.
AGCTGTCTTTTGGAAGTCAGAATAAAAATCGAGAGCATCGCCGCCGCCAATATTGTTCCGAGCATTAAAGCAATATAGATTGAGAGAACCATTAACTGCATTTGTTCATTCATGAATAATTGCCCTAGGATTACTTGGCTCTTAATTAAAGCGAATACTCCCACTAATAGTAAAACCAGCATCATTTGAGATCTATTACAGGCACGTTTTCTGTTTGTCAGCTTATTTTCTAGTCCCTGAATCAAAGAGGGGTAGTCAAAATCTACAAATCTTCTGGCGATCACAAATGCCGTATCGTGATGACGATACTGAAAAGACATTGAACCTAAGCAAAGCGACTGAAAGTTAATGGTTAATAATCCTGCAAATAAGATAAAAATAGGAGTCCAAGCAAACCACTGTTCAAAGCCAAAACCATAGTAGTAATAATCGCCGATGATCGATCGCACTCCCCAGAGACACAGGATTAAAATCCGCCACCAAAACATTTTTTGTGGCTGATAATGAAGATCGAGAAAATTGTTCATATAAGTATTTAATTCAGCGTTTCTCGATTTAAGAGAGTGCATATATATATCTCAGTCAAATAAAGTTGAGCAATATTGAATCAACAATATAGCAGAGTTAAAAATAAAGGGGCGAAGCCCCTAGCTTTAAGCTATAAGCCAATCAGACTCCGTTGTCCTAAAGCGGTGCAGGTAGTACCATATCCGAAGGTGTATTCGTGATAGACAAGGGTATAACATCAATTCAAAAGCTCTAAGCTTTTGATAAAACCAATTGAAACTAAGTTATATATAAGTTATGTAAAATTAAGTTGCCGCCAATTATAAATTCAAAATGATAGCTAATACTGTTAATACTATTTACTTTGAAATCTTGACGACAAAGTATTTAGGTGCTTTTCTGCCCCCGATCGCTTTGGATAGTCTTTTTTCCACTCAAGGGGTAATGGTAATGCTCTTGGTAGCTTATGCAGGAGCAATGTGGATGTTCCTCAGCAGCGCACCAAAGGTATATACGGTGATGGTATCAGATTTACAAAATGCCCAGAGATTTTATGAGGGGTTATTAGATCTACCCGCAGCAGATATACCATTGCACTATTACTATAACTACGACCAGACTATGGGGGCAGGGGGAATAGATCCCCTATATATGTCCGCAACTCCTAGCAGTACGACTCTCAGCAATACTGATGGACTTTGGTATCAACTGCGAAAAAATACCCAAATTCATGTTATTGCGGGGGCTAGTGGTGGTTATAAAGAGCGTCAGCGTCATGTCTGTTTTGACCGCGACTGTCTAGAAGCACTGTTATTGCGGGTTCAATCTAGGCGCTTAAAGTATAAAATCCGTCGCGATCAGCCGTTGAATTTCTTAGTTAAAGACCTAGATAACCAAACCATTGAAATGGCGGAAGTATCTAATTAACAAAGAACTCTCGACTGTTTAGCCAACTCCGAACTCCGAACTCCGAACTCCGAACTCCTAATTCCGAAC
>JBEANW010000143.1:0-4988 GCA_041165225.1 Cyanobacteriota bacterium
TCCATCATAATCTTGATTGATATCAAAATTAATCAGTTGAGTCTGCAATGGCAATGGATTTTTCTTTTTGGTTTTCAACGATATTAATAAATTTGGTTACTTCTTCTTGGAAATCTTGTGCTTCTATGAATTGACCATCCAAGTTAATACCTTTAAATGTCGCCAATCTCTATATCGGCTATGTTGCGAGGCATTGCGTTGGGCGGGTTTCCCGACTTGAAGCAACTGCCGAGGGCGACTTAGTAAACTCAGCAGTTGATCATAAAGAGTGGTAGAAGTTGACATGGACTATTAGCTTGAAAACGTCTATTTTTAGCTTCCCATGAATACTCTGCCTTTTCTTTTCTCGTAACCATATATCAATACTTTTAGGTACTTGTGTCAGGCAGTCAGCACCTGCGGATAAGCTTCGCGTCGAGTTCGGAGTTTTTAATTCACATAAGACGTTTAATACTCCATAAATCTAAGGGAAATTCATTAACACTAAATATAGGAGATTTATATACTCGTTCAAACACAATTTGTGGATCTTGATTTAATTTTTGGGTTAATTGTTTAGTAGGCTTTAACAGAAAGATATGATCGAATTGATCTAAATATAGATTCAAACTTGTTTTAGGGGTAATTTTAGGATTAATTACCTTATATTTAACTTCAGGTATTAAAGAATAAGCTACAGATACTGCATCCATTAATTCCGTAGATTCCACCATTACTAAAGCGGAATGATGCTGATTGATTATTTTGGCGATCGCAGGATTATTAACATTTCTACCCTTTTGATAAAAGGGCGATAGACTCAGATTTCGCACATCAGAAAAAATGCCCAGTAAGAGAAAAGCAAGGATCGTTAATTGCCAAAATTTCGGCTGTTGATAATCTTGATTGTTTAGTTTGCTGCCTAAAGCATAGGCAACAGCAATTATGATCCCTAATTGCCAAGGAATTAAATATCTAGGGGTAGTGGAACTCTGACCTTGGTTAACAATATCTGCAAGTAGTAAAGGGAGAGGAAGAGCCAGCATCATACAGATAATATAGAGCCAGCGATCGCGATTAGTCTTGATAATTAAATAATACAGAGAATAGGCTGACAAACTTAAGATACATATTGCTACTAATGCGCCAATAATAGTTGTCCAGTCGAGATAAATATCTTTAGTTAATAACCAGCCGATCATCGAAATTAACAAGCATAAGGCGAACTTAGCTGGTTTATTTTTCCAGCGCGGATAGATTTTTATGCCCCCTAGCAAACTCATCACAATAATTACTAGAGCAACAGCAATCTGAATTGGATTAGAATTTTGTGATAAAGGTAAATCACCAAAGATTAATAAATTAGTGCCAATATAAACTGCAATAATATCGGCAATACTAAAATTATTTCTCATCCAACTAGTATTATCATGGAGCAAATCTAAATGATTAATGATTACCCAAATCCAAGGTGAAAAAGCCAACAAAGAAATACTTAATGATATTAGATAGTTCTTGATTATAAATACTCGTTGATTAGTAAGATTTAATAGTAAATATATGCCTTGAAAAAAAGCAATGTAACTAGAAAACAATGAGGTATAAAAACCAAGAATTAAGCACAAACTATAGATCGACCATGCTGATTTACTATTTAACCTGATAGCGCGCAAAAAACTAGCCCCCATCAATAGAATACTCACTGTCCAAAGACTATAGGGACGAGCTTCCTGGGCATATGCCACATAAAACGGTGAGATACTCATGATGCCGACAGCTAGCCAGCTAATCTGCGATCGCTTGAATAATTCCTGGCATAGCCAATATATGCAGGGTAGACAGAGCAAGCTAAAAACAATTGAGAGACTTCTCATGATCCAGATCGAGTTACCCCACCACTGCATCCACAATCTAGTCAGCATGAAGTAAAGAGGCGCATGTTCGGGGCTTTTAGTTAGGGCATCGAGACTATCACCAAAAGTTCGATCTGAATTTATAGTTTGATATGATAGCAAGGTCTTGCGATCAACTACTCCTTGCTGCAATAAATCATCAGTAACCTGAGTGATCGTATAGCCAGAAACTCGAACTGCCGTCGCTGCTTCATCAACCCAAAATACCTTGTTTGACAAATTACTCAGACGAAAAAACAAGCCCAGCAAGATCACAGTTATTATGAAAAAACCTGAAATTATCTTGGATATTTGTCGAGGATATTTGTGAGACATTTAATATTAGTAAAGCTAAGATGTAGCGTTTCTCCAGTCAGGATAGATTGTAATTTCAGTGTAATTTTAGAATTAAATATTAGAGTTAAATAATGCCATCAATACTTCTTAAGCAGCAAAGTACAGCTAATAAAAATAACATCTATCACGGTGCAATACTAATCTTGACGGTGATGTTGGCAATTTTGCGATCGCCTGTTGAGGCAGTTGCTCAGGAACGAACTTCTCCATCTCCACAGCTACTTCAGCAGGAAACCTCGGAACCCCAACTACAGAGAGTCTTGCAAGATCCTGCTACCCCGCCTTCTGCTCCTCAATTATCCCCCGTACAACAGGAACAAGGAGATTCGCCCAACATTGCGCTACCATCCGAAACAGCTTTTGGCGCAAAGGGACAAAAATACTGGTATGTCCAGGGGGCAGCAGCTACCACTCTAGATCGAGAAGAGGCTTTCCCCCAACGTTTTGCCTTAGCAGGGGCGGGATTATCTAAGTTTCTGTTTGATGGACACAGTATCAATTTAGAGTTGAACAGCATTTATTTTAGCCAGCCTGATGATGACGCTCTGGGTTTGAACCTGGCTCTGTTGATGCGTTGGCATTTTCTTCGTAAGTCCAACTGGTCGCTATTCGTGGATGGTGGTGCTGGGGTAATGGGTACAACTAGTGATGTTCCTAGTAAAGGAGCCAGCTTTAACTTTACCCCCCAAGCTGGTGCTGGGGTCAGTATTAAGCTCAAGGAACAACGACAACTGATGTTGGGTTTACGCTGGCATCATATTTCCCATGCTGATCTATTTGGGGCAAATCCTGGAAGAGATAGCCTTATGGGCTATGTCGGCATGCAGTTTCCCAGATAAAGATTTTAGGGCATTATCGTTATCTCTCAAGTTCTTCAGTTCTATTTTTCCTCAAAATGGATAAAGTCGAGCTTAGTCTAGTATATCCACCGTAATCTAAAATACCTTTTGAATTTATTTATTTATTTTGTGTATTTTAAATTACTTTTTTAAGATTAAAAACCCAAAAAAAGGTTTTTTTTTACTAATTGTCCGCAAATATACCTCTGGGAAAATATCGATTTACATCGTGTTTTTTGGAGGTTATATTTATGAATAAAATATTCTTTTGTAAGAATCAAATTAAGTAATATTTTTTACTCATAATAGCTAGAAGTATTTAATTCAAATGATGATTAATAAAGCAAAAGCTAATATTCTCATAGTTGAAGATGAGTTGCTAATCGCCAAAAATACAGCCAAAAAACTGGATAGCTTTGGTTATAACGTAGTAAAAATTGTGTCTACTGGTCAAGCTGCGATCGATTTTGTGAGCCTTGAACAGCCAGATTTAGTGTTGATGGATATTACCATTAAAGGAGAAATTGACGGTATCGAAGCAGCGTCACAGATTAAAGCTATTTCGGATGTACCGATCATTTTCTTGACAGCCTATGCCAATGATGAAACCCTCGATCGCGCTGCGGAAACTGGTTGCTATGGTTATTAAATCAAGCCTTATAAAGAACAAGAACTCCAAGCTACGGTCAAAAAGACCTTGAGTAAACATTTATAGCAAACTACAATTCAGCAAGCTTTACAGTCATCTTTAAGTGAATATTCCGCTGAATATGATGATATTTATCAAGATAATCTCACAGGCTTGCCAAATAAACTTTTTTTGCGGGATTTATTTGATTATTTATTGTCATTAATTACTAACGGCGATCCAGAAAAAGCTAGTAACTCCTTGGAATCTCACCAGCAGGATATAGCGCAAGAATCGGAACTAAAGATCATCGGTGTCTTTAATATTAGTTTGGATCGATTTGATAAGCTTAGTAGCCTTTTAAATCAGCAAGAACAAGATGCTTTATTAAAAGAAATCGCTCAACGTTTGGTAAATTGCGTTAGTAATTTTACTGCTGCTCATGGGGAAGTAGTTTACCTAGCACCAGATAACTTTGTCGTGCTGTTGGCAATGGACAGTCGTCCCACGGGGAGTAAATATGGGCAGTCTTTACTTAATGTTCTCAAGCAAAATTATTTGATTAGCGATCGCGAAATATATCTGGCACCGAATATTGGCATTGCCGTTTGTCCTAGCGACAGCATCGACATTACCGAGTTGTTGGAACAGGGTTACAAAGCGATCGAATATGCTGTAGCTCAGGGAGGAAATCGCTGTCAAGTTTATACCGTGGCTTTTAATATCAAGAGTTCTAAAGCTACTGAAAATCTTAAGCTGGAATCGGAATTACATCATGCTTTCGAGCGACAGGAATTTGAACTGTACTACCAGCCAAAATTAGATCTTAAAACTAATCTGATTATCGGCTCAGAAGCTCTATTGCGTTGGAATCATCCTACTATGGGTAGAATCGATGCCAATAAGTTTATTCCCTTAGCAGAAGATATCGGCTTAATTAAACCTATAGGAGAGTGGGTTTTAACCACTGCTTGTTATCAGATGCGTGCATGGGTGGATGCAGGATTAACAACCCACAAGCTCAGTGTCAATTTATCAGGATCGCAGTTCAAACAGTCTGACTTGTTTCATCAAATAGCTCAAATTCTATTTAAGACATCATTAGAGCCTCAGTTTCTCGAATTAGAATTAACCGAAACTATTTTGGTAGAAAATATTAGAACTAACATTCAAAGATTAAATATGCTTAAAAAGTTAGGCATTCAGATATCTTTGGATGATTTTGGGACAGGGTATTCTTCTTTAGGTTATTTACAGCAATTTCCTTTTGATGTCTTAAAAATAGATGCTTGT
>JBEANW010000144.1:0-5757 GCA_041165225.1 Cyanobacteriota bacterium
GACTTAGTGGCAACGTCCCAACCCAAACCACACATAATCTGTTGCAAACTAGGATCTTCTTTCGTTAAAGAAATCCGCTGTCCTTTTTTTAAATTAATTGCCATGATTTCAATACCTCTAAATTACTGATATCGGTCTAACAATGCCTGCAAGCCACCTTGATAGCCCGCACCAACGGCATTAACTCGCCATTCGCCATCCTTGCGATAGAGTTCTGCCATAATCAGTGCCGTTTCCACCGAAAAATCTTCTGTCAGGTCATAACGAACCACTTCCTGTTTATCTTTGGCATTAACTACCCGCACAAAAGCATTTTGTACCTGTCCAAAATTCTGTTGACGTTGTTCTGCTTCGTGAATAGTTACCACCATAGCAATCTTGTTTATCTCTGGGGGGACTTGGTTGAGATTGACTTTAATTACCTCGTCGTCTCCTTCCCCTACACCAGTGCGATTATCCCCTAAATGCTCAACGGATTTATCAGGATCGGGACTAGCCAGATTGTTATAAAAAATAAAGTGATCATCAGAGATCAATTTCTCGTTGCTATCTAACAAAAACACCGAAGCATCAATATCAAAATCTTGCCCCGTATCGGTAATATTGGTATCCCAACCCAGCCCCACAAAGGCTTCACTCATTCCTGGAGCAACTTTCTCTAAAGAGATGCGCTGTCCTTTACTTAGATTAACTGCCATTTATTTATTTAATTACTAATTATTTGCGAAGCGGTATCCTTTAGGACTTTTGGTGGGCATTATTTTAAGTTATTGGTTTCTCTTCTTGCCGTGCAACATGCCCACCCTAAGGCTAGAAGCTTTACTTACTGATAACGTTCTACCAAAGCCTGCAAGCCACCTTCATAACCTGCGCCGACGGCGTTCATGCGCCATTCACCATCCTTGCGATAGAGTTCTGCCATGATTAAGGCTGTTTCTACCGAAAAGTCTTCAGTTAGGTCATAGCGAACGATTTCTTGTTCATTGGCGCAGTTGACAATTCTGACGAAAGCATTACTTACTTGACCAAAATTCTGGTGACGTTTATCCGCCTCATGAATGGTGACGGTAAGAGCCATTTTAACCACTTCTGGCGGTACTGTTTTGAGGTTGACATCCACGATCTCGTCGTCACCTTCTCCTGCCCCAGTTCGATTGTCACCCCGTTGCTGAATGGATTGTTCGGGGTCTGGGCTTTTGGGATTGTTGTAAAAAATAAAGTGTTGCTCAGAAATTAACTTATCGTTACTGTCCAAAAGAAAAATTGACGCATCGATATCAAAATCTCCCCCCGTATCGGTAACGTTAATGTCCCAGCCCAAGCCGATAAAAATCTGTACTAGTCCTGGGGCTACTTTTTCCAGGGAAATTCTTTCCCCTTTGCTCAAATTGATGGTCATTATTGATCTTTCCTAAACTTTTTACTCGATTGAAAACTTGATCTAGGTCTTAAATGGTTATTTTAATTACTTATTTTAATAAATTTTAGAATAGTCGTTTTATTACTAGGGGATTTTGTAACGATGAATATGGAATTCTCATGCTCATTCCTAATTTGAGGAAAAGGCTGTTAGTATTTTGAGCGCCTAACATGACCGATAAAGTTTTAGAACAAATTACCCATTCTGCAATTGAAACTTAGCAACTATCAAAAACCCTCGACAGCAATCAGTCTGTTACTACTCCTAGCCTGGATTGGATTAGGCTTGGCGATCCGTTTACTTAACTTAGATCTCAAACCCCCTGCCTCCATTGAGATTTCTACTATTGGCTATAGCTTGGGTCATGGTTTTAAGCAGATTCCTCTAGATCAAGTTATGGATCTTGATACTCTTTTAGCACCCCTGAGTTTAGATACGACCATTGGCTACCCAGAGGTGTGGCAGCGGTTGCTGGAAGAAAGCACTCATCCACCACTTTATTTCTGGCTAACTCGTTGGTGGGCTTCTCTTTGGCTCAAAGACGGGGATTTAGTCTCATTGCAGATGGCGCGATCGCTCAGTACCGTTTTTGGTACTTTGGCAATTCCTGGGATTTTTGTCTTAGGCTGGAGGGCTTTTCGTTCTCGTCTGGTGGGTCATTTTGCTGCCATACTCATGGCGTTTTCTCCCTATGGGGTTTATCTGGCTCAAGAAGCACGACACTATACTCTGACGGTGCTGTGGGTAATAGCATCTGTTACCTGTTTAGTAGAAGCATTAAGGCTAATTCACCAGAAAAGCAGAATTCCTCTCTGGCTTAGTCTCCTCTGGATTGTGATTAACGGCTTAGGCATTGCCACTCACTATTTCTTTGTTTTGACTTTGGGGTCAGAAGCGATCGCCGTCATAATATTTTGGCTAGTGATTAAAGATCCACAGCCTGTTAGATATCTACGAGGTCTAAGTTTGGCAGGCATCGGCACTCTGGCTACTACCTTGGCATGGCTGCCCGTAGCAAAGAGTGTTTCAGGCAATGAAATGACCACCTGGATTGCTACCAGTTATCAACTAGGAGATGTTTTCTTGCCCATTCCTCGGATGCTCGCCTGGATAATTACCATGGTGATGCTATTACCCATCGAAGGAGTACCTGAGTTGATTGCGATCGGCTCTGGGATAATTGTCTTAGGAGTCTTAATTTGGGCTATGCCTCTGTTGGGGCGACAGTGGCAAAGAGCGATCGCCAATGCTCCTACTCGCCTACCCATGATTATTCTGACGGGCTACCTATTTGGCTCTTTAGTCATGTTTTTTGGGTTGATCTATGGGCTGGGGAAAGATGCTTCTTTGGCAGCGCGCTATCATTTTGTCTATTTTCCTGCGGTAACGCTGATCCTCGCGGTAGCTCTTGCTAATTGTCGCTTAAACACCACTTTCCATCGACTTACCCAAAACATGGTGGTGGCTGTAATGCTAATGATGGGATTATTAGGTTCATTAACCGTTGTCACGGACTTCGGGTTTAGAAAATCCCTCCACTCAGATGCTCTAGCGGCCTATATTCAACAAACTTCTAAAACTCCTGCCTTAGTCGCCATCACCCATAAAACCCATTCCGAGATTCGAGAATTAGTAGCTTTGGCTCTTTCTTTTGAGCGTCTAGATCCCCCAGCCTCTGCTCCTCCCCAGTTTATCTTAGTCAGCGATAATCAGTATGGTCGAGAGCAGTTTTCTTCTAACCTGAAACAGCTTGTGACAGATCAATCTCAGCCGTTGAACCTTGTGGGGGTAAATTTAGACCTAGACGATAATATTTTGTCAGAATTAGGCTGTGTTCAAGACCAAACTAAAGATTTATCTGGTAGTGGCTATCGCGATCGCTTTTATCTGTGCAATTAATCGTTGATTAATCAGGAGAGAGCCGAAGCTTTTTTTCTTCTGTTAGAACCATTGCGATACCTTTCTCCATGTAGGCTGCTTCTCCAATAAACACTGGATTCACGGCTAGAGTTCCTGAATAAGCGATCGCTTCTCCCTCAAAAGTCAAAAAAATTGGCTTGCCAGGATTTAACAGTTTGTAATCTTCAAACTGAAGTTGAGGATGAATCATGGCTTGAATTTCCCCCTTGTCGTCTTTGGGATAGTCGATGACCCCGACATATTGGTAAACTGTTAGGGATGACTCTTCAAGTTCAACAGCGTTGCTATTGTAACCTTCTAAATAATCTAAAATCGTTTGAACGATTGCTTCATTTTCTTGAAACAGTTTTGAATTAATTGTTCCATGAGCAATTGAACCAATTTCAATCGCAATTTTATATTTGGCAATTGATCGCAGTGAATCTGAATTTCGATTTGAACCAGCAGAACTGTAGACCCTCAAAGTAGGATGGCGAGAGGTCAAGTGGGCTGCTAACCTGAGAGTGAACGTATCAATGTTATCTAGAATTAGCATTAACCCTACATTAGAAGTAGTGGAATGTAGATCGATGATCAGGTCTATCGGCAGTTGTCCATCTTGCCCAAATTTAGCCCTAATTTCTCTAGCCCGTTGATTTTCATAAGAGTTATTTGAACCTTCAGGCTGCCACCTCTCAAGATCGAAACTGCGATTCAAATCCTGGTCAATGTAGCGTACACATTCTTCCACGGCTCTGGGATTACCCACCACGGTCAAGGTTTCAAAACTGGATCGGTGAACAAGCTCTGGGCATCGCTCAAACTTCTTAATCAGATAAACCCCCATGAGTTCATTGCCATGAGTCCCACCCACTAGCAAAACACGTTTAATACTCATACATTCCTCCTACTGTCTTCGCAAGTGTTAATAAACTTTTTACCTGAATGACAACAGCATACTGAACTAACTATGTTACGATCAGCATAATTCAGCATAAATATATGAGTAAAATATCATAGTAGAGCAATTGACAAGCTAGTGAGATGGAATGAACTTGAATTCCGACATTTGGAATATGCGATCGCAGTCAAGAGTCATCAGGGGTTTCTTCAAGCAGCGATCGCTCTTGACCTTGACCAGGGCTTTTTAAGTAGACAGATCCAGCGCCTGGAAGCAAAGTTGGGCTTTAAGCTCTTTGATCGCACAACCCGTCCTTTAGGCTTAACAGAGGCGGGACAAACTTTCTTGATCAGAGCTGAACAAATTATTGAGCAGACAAAAAACGCTGTTGAACTTGCACAGCAAACCCAGGCAGGAAAAAGTGGCCGATTAGATGTGGGAATTAATACATCCGTCGCCAATAGCAAGCTGCCCGACATTATCCAGGCATTTCGCGAACAATTTTCCAAGGTTCATCTTGTGTTACACGAAGTGGCTTCTTATGAACAAATTAAACAGTTGCGAAATCATCAAATCGATATTGGTTTTTTTCACAGGCACAATTTACAAAATTTACTCAAAGAGGATCGAGAAATCTTTGCCGACACGCTAGTTCTTCGTGAATCACTTGTGCTTGTTTTACCCCAGAAACATCCTTTTGCTAGGAAGAGGAATCTTTCCCTCACGGAGCTTGATGGCAAAAATTTTATTCTCCCTCCACATACCTTACTACGTGGCTTACGGGATCACATTGATGAGCTTTGCATCAGAACTAACTGTAAACCTGTCGTTGTACAAGAAGCTGCCTGGATTACAACTGTGCTGAGTTTGGTTGCTGGAGGAGTTGGTGTTTCATTGCTTCCAGCTAATGTGAGAGAACTTCAGCGTACTGGAGTAGTTTACCGCGATCTGGAGGAACTCTCCCCAGTCCTGGAAATTGTTGCAGTTAGGCGAACTGACAATAACTCAGCTATTTTGGGCAATTTTCTCAAAGTTGTTGCAGGTTTATCCTAGGTTGACGAAGCGCAAAGACCCTATTTGCCACTCCGACGCATTGTTAGACCGTGCCTCAACCGATCTACATACATTTTAGGATCATAAGGCTTTAATCTTAACGCTACCACCTTCAATGGTATCAACCTGCAATCGATAACCGTAGAGTAGCGACATCCCAAGAAGAGGTTCCGTTTCTGATTCTGCGATATAAATTTCGCGGTACTGTCCGTCCCAAATCACGTTCGCAGTGTATAAATCGAACAGGGTTTCGCTGCCATCGCCCAAAGTTACGATATTAGAGGCACTCCAGGGTAAGTTGAGAGAGGAGATAATTGCAGATGGCAGAGTCAGAAATCCGCTGAATCCTGTATCAATTACTGTATCAATCACCTGCTGTTCTTTGTTCGCATTACTAACTACAAGGGGAAGCGTTGCTTCACGCCGTAAATTCACAACCCCATAAATCATTGATGCTGCTTCAGACTCCTCGCCCCAAAATGAT
>JBEANW010000145.1:0-6203 GCA_041165225.1 Cyanobacteriota bacterium
AAGATCTGCGTTGATTTCAGGAGTGGTAACATTCCCAGCTAAATCAGTGATGCCTGTGGTGACATCATTAACGCGATCGCCGATCTGCTCGCCTAAGTTTAAATCAGTGTTTTGTTCAGAATCAGGGACATCTAAATTGACATCTATACCCGTATCTTCGGTGGTGCTATCCCCACGATTGAATAATCCTGAAGCTGCTGCTGCTGCGCCTCCTAGGGCTGCTGTTCCCCCTGCGATCGCTGCTCCTCCTACATTGGTGACACCATCAATGATGCCTGTTCCCCCAGCATTGGGATTAGCTACTCCATCGGTAACAGATCTATCTCTTGTTTCTTCCTGAAGAACAAAATCTCCCGTAAATTCTTGACCGACATTCACGTCAGTAGTTTCGGTGAAATCTGTTGCTTGCTCTGTTATTTGCTCTGTGGTTAATTCTGAAATATTGGTGTTTAATTCAATATCTGCTACATCAGCATTTTCCGTGCCAGTTTCGACATCTTGAGTAAATCCAGAAACTGCTGCTGCTGCCCCACCTGCTACGGCTGCTCCCCCTAAGGATACATTGTCAACGATTGTTGAATTAACCTCATCAAGATCAATGTTGCCCTCTGCTGATAAATCGTCAGATTGATTATCAACTTGTAACTTAGTTGCTTGTCCTGTGAACTCGGTAACAGGATTAGAAGGTATTTCTTCAACGGTTATTGATTCATCCAAATCTAGATCTAAATCTAGATCTGCGTCAGCAACGTTCTCAGTTCTGTTTCTTCTTCCAGCTAGGTTCGCTGCTGCTGCCCCACCTGCTAAGGCTGCGCCACCTGATGCCAAACCAGCTGTACCGATGTTAGATGCAGTGTTCACAGTGTTTTCAGCAACATTACCTAAACCACTGGCAATATTTGCACCAATAGGAGGAACGTCTACACCTCCAGATCCGTTTGGCGTACCCAGTCCATTATCTAGACTATTGATGTTTGGTAGATCACCCAAGGCAGGTTCTTGATCGCTTTTCTTACGTCCGCCGAAAATGGCAGCAGCTAGTAAAGGTATTCCCAGGAGTGGGAGCAGCCACCACCACCATTTCCCTTTTTTTGTTGCCACCTTGGTTCCTGGATCTGCATCTGCTGTGCCATTGGGGACAACTGCTTCCCCTTTAACATCAGCCCCATTAGCATCTACATTATTTTTGCTGGAAAGAGGTTCACCGCTACCCTGAACATCGGGGTTGACTTCCCCACTACCATTGACATCAGAATTAACTTCCCCGCTACCCTGAAGATTGGGATTAACTTCTCCACTACCGTTGACATCAGGATTAACTTCCCCGCTACCCTGAACATCGGAGTTGACTTCTCCACTACCGTTGACGTTAGGATTAGCTTCACCGCTGCCCTGAACATCGGGGTTGACTTCAGCACCTTGCTTAACATCAGCATTAGCTATAGTGGCTTTACCTACTCCATCTTGGCCATTAGCGATCGCCCCTGCTCCCTTCTTGGCGGTATCAGAGACGGCATCTTGGCCATTAGCGATCGCCTCTGCTCCTTTCTTGGCAGTGTCAGTGACAGCATCTTGGCCATCAGCGATCGCCCCTGCTCCTTTCTTGGCAGTATCAGAGACGGCATCTTGGCCATCAGCGATCGCCCCTGCTCCTTTCTTGGCAGTGTCAGTGACAGCATCTTTGCCACTAGCGATCGCCCCTACTCCCTTCTTGGCGACATCTCCACCAGTTTTAACGGCAGCCACAGGCTCGGTAGTTGTACCCGCGACACCTTTTTTGTTAGCTAAGTCTGCACTTACTCCTGAAGCAATTCCTGCCAAAGAGGCAATTGAAATCGATCCAACTCGATTGGCAACAACTTTCTGTCCCCCTTCCGTAGTCGCAAATCCCAGATAGGCTTTAGCTGCTTCACTAGGAGTCCCTTGATAAACCAAGCTAAACGGTTCAGAGAAGGGATATCTGGGGTCATCAGGCTGCGTTGAGTGCATGGTCACGACCTTGACATCATCTCGTTCCATGACATCGTTAGCTACGGCATAACCGATGCCATTTGCACCCAATTTAGCAATCATTTCATCAATACTGTCTTGCTTTAATTGACTGGTATTTGCTCCTGCTTTGAATTCTGCTGATTGAAAAACAGCATAGTTGGGAAATGCCTGTCTAGTGTCATTACTATCGGGAGCATCGACGAGTTGAATTTTACCAGGATTACCACCGATTTCTGACCAATCAGCAATCTCGCCCCTAAAGATTTGAGCAAACTGATCTATAGTTAAATTGCCGTCAAAAGGATTGTTCTTCGAGATGATAATCGCAATTTTCTCTCTACTGATGGGAACAGCGATAAATCCTTGAGCCTTTTCGTTGGCTGTCAAGGTTCGACCAATTGCAGCGAGGTCAACTTTCCCTTCCGAGAGACTTTTTAAGGCAGCGCTAGAATCTTGAGTCTCGATATTTACTTTGGCTTGAGGATATTTTGCGGAAAAACTCTCTTGTAAGCTAGTGCCGATACCATTAGTGGTACTCGATGCACCAATGTTGACGGTTGTGTCTTTCAGTAACTTATCTGGCGCAGTAAATGTGGCAGGTGCAGCACCAGCTTGAGCCAAAAGATTAGCCTTGGCTGGTTTAGGAATCCCCACCAAAGTTAATAATATTGCTAATGTAACTACAGAGTTATGTCTTTTATGTAACATTTTTAGGTCTAATTTAGGTCTAAATTTTGGCTGATTATTTGGCGATTAATTATAAGGGGTGAACACCCTGTCTCTACATAAGAGTTATGTTGTTTTAAGTATTTCTGTTTAAGTAGAAACACTTAGGTTAATTTAGCTAATTAATACTACCAAAAACCAAAAATTATTTCCAGAAGCCTCAGATCCAGACGATGAATCTTTAAGATAAGTTGTGATAAAAGACAATCATTTTTGCCAAGGGACTAAACCTAGTAATTGCAGTGGATAGTAGATTATTTTTTCCTTGCTAAGTCCTGGGATTAACTCTTATTTTTCTCAAGGAATAAGCTTCGTTAAGAACTATACTAAACTTAAGAATTAGTAAGCACAGTCGCAATTAGTAATTATGGCAGTCATCAAAAAAGGGTCGTTAGTCAAGGTAGTTAAAGAGAAACTAGAGGGCAGCATCGAAGCCAAGGCAAGTGATGTACGTCTACCCTCATATTTATTTGACAGTAAAGGGCAGATCTTAGATTTGAACGATGATTATGCTTTAGTTCAGTTTTATGTGCCAACTCCTAACATCTGGCTGCGTTTAGATCAACTAGAAGAAGCCAAATAAGGCATCGAGCATCAGGGAGCAATTACCAATCTCTTCAAGCAGAGGTATTACTCATTACTCATGAACGATGTTTACTGCCATCAGGCATGAGGGTTGAGGCAAATGTTGCCTTGTCAAAAATTGTCTCCTCGATATTTGCGCCTGTAAGATTAGCCCTGCTTAGGTTGGTATTAGTCAAGTTAACCCCTCGAAGATCTGCGCCTGACAGGTTTGCCCCAGCTAAGTTGGCTCTAGTGAGATTTGCTCCCCTTAACTTTGTCCGTTGCAAGTCTGCAAGCTGCAAATTGGCATAGCTCAAATTTGACCAGCGCAAGTCACAGCCCACTAAACTGGCTTCTGCTAAATTACTGCCGAGAAAATAACTGTAGCTTAAATGAGCAGCGATCGCTTTGACCCGATATAGGTTAGCTTGATAAAAACTAGCAGACTGTAACTCTGCTTCAAAAAAATTAGCTCCCGACAGATCCGCCTGGTCAAAACTAGCCTTGACTAAATCTGTCTCGCTAAGATTAGCTCGATTGAGTTGTGCCTGGGAAAAGTTAGCGTGAGGTAGTCTTGCTTGCCTGATGGATGCGCCAATGAGGTTTGCCTGACAAAAGTTTGCCTCTTGTCCCCTAACTAAGCGCAGATCTGAGCCGATTAAGTTAGCCTGATAAAAATCTGCATTAATCAGATTAGCCGACTGTAGATTAACCCCCGTAAGATTTGCCTGGCACAAGTCAGCATCAATTAATTCTGCCCCTGTAAGATTAACCCCAGTGAGATTAGCACCCCTCAACCGTGCTTGCGTCAAATTCGAGTCTGCTAAATTAGCTTTAACTAAATAGACTTCAGACAGCTCAACCCCTCGAAGATCTGCACTGATCAAATCAATATTTGGCTGCTGGTGACTATCTAACCAATTCAGCCAAACAACTGCACCCTGTTTTAATTTATTTATCTGCTCAATATTTGCCACGTTAAATTTAATTATTAATCTTTAGTTTTCATATTCAATCCGCCTCCGAACTCCGAATTCCGAACTCCGAACTCATTTATTCTTTCCTCTGCCACGAGACTTCCCGCCCCGCGATACTTTCCAAGGCGGCCAAGGCTGCGGAAGAGCCAGCAATGATGTCTCGCTCTTCTCCTCCTAGATAGACTCGACCAAAACTGCCGATGGACGTTACCTTCAGAATATTAATCAAAGCGGCTTTCTCAGCTTCGTTAGCAGCTAGAGAGGCATAGGCAGCAGGCTGCACTTCTAGAACATAGAGAGTTTGTCCTGCCAGTAACATTTGTCCACGACAGTCGCGATTAACTAGTTGGGCTTGATATGCGTCTATATTGCGAATAATCTGACTAGAAACAATTTGAGGCTTCAGACCATCATGCTGCTTAACCCCTAATGTTTCTAAAATCGCTCTGCCTGCCGCCTTAACTTCCCCTTGTTTGTTAGCATGAATTTCTAGCAATCCATATAGTCTTTCGACAAATTGGACTCCAGGGCGAACTACCGCAGATTTGAGGGCCACATCGGTGATGCGATTGATCTCAATTCCAGGAGATATTTCAATCCACAAAGAAGCATCTCCTGGAAGGGGTAAAAATCCTGATGCCACCGTGCCAATGTATGCTGCGTGCTGCAATTGCAGGCGATCTAAGTAGACATAACTGCGAAGTTCTACACCCAAAATCTCATACCTCTTGTGACCATAAAATTATTACTGAAATTATTGCTGACAAAGTATTACTCAGACCATTCTCCAGCTAACCAGTTTGTGTCGGCAATTGTAAAGAGGATATTTAGTGATTAGTGAAAAATAAATCTGCATCAATCTGGAGATCCTTCGACCATAGCCAAAAATGTTAAGTTAAACACCTTTTTTTGACGATCGCTCTTAAAAAAGACTTTTCGATTTGTAGACTAGAGTGCTTAGATAGTTATGTGCGTAAATTTTAGTTCTGATATTAATACCCAAGTCTGAATATCTTAGATATGAGTCCTTTCTTATTTGTAACTGATTTAGATAATACGTTAGTTGGTGACGATGCTGCCTTGATCGAGCTTAACCAAAAACTAGCTGCCCATCGGCAACAGTACCACAGCAAAATTGTTTATGCTACAGGGCGATCGCTTTATCTTTATCGTTTGTTAGCCGAAGCAAAATCACTTCTCCCTCCAGATGCTCTAATTACCGCCGTTGGTACAGAAATGTATTTCGATCAGCAGGAGTCTCAATATGACCAAGAATGGGCAGATATCCTGAGTGAAGGCTGGAATCGTGAAGAGATAGCGGCGATCGCCAATCAGTTTCCAGATTTACAGTGTCAGCCCAGTTCTGAACAAAATCCGTTTAAAATCAGCTATTATTTGGCAGAAGCAGCAGCGGAAAATACTCTGACTCAATTAGAAGCAGCCTTGAAGGAACAGAATTTTGACCTCAAGCTGATCTACAGTGCAGGGCAAGATTTGGATTTGCTCCCTAAAAATGGCGACAAGGGTTTGGCGGTGCAGTTTCTTCGCCGTCGCTGGCAAATTGCCCCAGAAAATACGATTGTTTGTGGAGATTCTGGTAACGATATTTCGATGTTTGAAGGTCAAGAGAAAAGCTTGCTGGTGGCTAATGCCAAGCCAGAATTGTTGGAATGGTATGCCACAAACAAAAATGACAATAATTATCTAGCCAAATCTGACTGCGCGGGGGGAATTATTGAAGGATTACAACACTTTGGTTTTATCTGAAATTCTAAAATCTATTAATTAATTTCTTACCGTCTGGCTTTTTCTTTTTGCTCAACCTTTTGTTCAACCTTGGGCAATTGAGATGAACTAGATTTTGCTACGGGGGTTGCCTTGGGAATTAAAGTCCCGTACATGAGTTTGGTAGTATAGGCGATCGCCATTAAAGACGTTACTAGC
>JBEANW010000146.1:0-9323 GCA_041165225.1 Cyanobacteriota bacterium
GTATAAGCTTCCATACCATGTTCGCTAACATCTAGACCCACTAGTTCATCTTTCACTGGCACTCTTAGCCCAAACACTAACTTGATTGAAAACCAGGCTATTACGCTAAAAGCGACAGTAAAAGCACCCACTGCGACAATTCCAATTAACTGACTAGTTAGCTGCTCAACATTGCCACCATAGAATAAACCAGCGATCGCATCTTCGGTTCGGCGTTGAACCAGATTATTTGGGTTAGCAAATAAGCCCACTGCTAAAGTCCCCCAAATACCTCCCACTAGGTGTACCGGTACTGCCCCTACAGGGTCATCAATCTTGAGTTTATCTAGAATACTGACGGCAAAGACGACGATAATTCCGCCGACAACCCCAATGATCACTGCACCGAAATAGTCTACCAATGGAGCGCCAGCGGTAATTGAGACAAACCCCACCAATAGACCGTTAATCATCATCGACAAATCGGGTTGGTCATCCCGTAACCAAGTTACTAAAGTAGCAGTCAAAAGACCTGCTACCCCTGCCAAATTACTAGTCAAGACCACGTATGGTACGGTTGCATTGGCAGCCAATTCTGAACCACCATTGAATCCAAACCAGCCGATCCAGAGAATAAAACAGCCCAAGGTTGCCATGCCCATATTATGACCAGGCATCGGGTAAGTGCGACCATCATCCCCATATTTGCCTACTCTTGCCCCCAACATTAGCGCACCGACTAAGGCAGCCCACCCTCCAACGGAGTGAACCATAGTCGAACCAGCAAAATCATAAAATCCTTGGGTCTTAAGCCAACCGTTTGGACTCAGAATCCAGTGACCAACAATGGGATAGGCGATCGCTGTCAGCAGCAAACTAAAGATCCCGTAACTGACAAATCTGATTCTCTCTGCCACAGCGCCAGATATAATCGTCGCTGCTGTACCAGCAAAAGCTGATTGAAACAGAAAGAATAAGGCGATCGGCAATCCTTGAGGATAGGCTTTTAGTCCATAGACGGCAGGGTTGGTACTACTAAGAAAGAAACCGTCGTTGCCCATAAAAGGATTATCGACACCACTAAACATCAGGGCAAAACCGATCGCCCAATACGCAATGGTAGTTAAGGCAAACACAATAAAGTTTTTTGCCAGAACGTTAACCACATTCTTACGACGACAAAAGCCACCTTCCAACATCGCAAATCCCGCGTTCATGAAAACAACCAGGATTGTGGCAACTAAGACCCAAGTAGAATTTAATGCTCCTTGGACATCTTCTAGAGTCATGGTGGCAGGTGCATCTTGAGCCATAACTGCCGTGTTTCCTGCAATCAAAATGATGCTGACTAAAGGGATACACGCCAGCCAATAGGGAGAAATACCAAATATAGAAGTTTTTGTTTTAGCAGAAAGCCTGGTTTGAGGCTTAAAGATTTGAGACTTAAAAATAGGTAAAGACATAAGTTTAGAGCGAGCTTGGATACTCGATAGTCCTTCGGTCATGACTCAACTCAATACCGTATTTCAGGCAAACTAAAGACAATGAAATGAAATAAAATCAAGTTCATTGTGAATATCTTGAGTCATCGAACCATAACTAGTCTGTTTTAACCCACAAAGCATTTTTTGGCGTTATTGAATTAATTGAATTAGTTGTGGAACAGATCCCCTATCAATTAAAATTCCTATCACTGAACGTACAATCTAAAGCTATGTCTAAATACATTATGTGGGGGAGTTATTGTGACAATGCTCTGGAAAAGCGCACACCTTATCGTCCAGCGCATTTGGCTGGTCTTACTAGTCAAAAAGAGCAGGGAATATTAGTGACCTTGGGGCCGACTAAGGATAATACCAAGGTCTTTGGGATTTATGAGGCGGAGTCAGAAGCTACTGTGCGTCAATTGGTTGAATCAGATCCTTATTGGCAAAACGGCATCTGGACTGAATACGAGATCAAAGAGTGGATTCAAGCCTTTTGATGTTTGCCAGCATAGCTTGCCACTGTGTTACTCAACAACATCGCCACGGTCATCGGGCCAATGCCTCCAGGAACAGGGGTAATATAGCTAGCTACTTTTGCTACCGATGCAAAAGCCACATCACCGACTAATTTTGATTTTCCTGAATCTAAATCTACTCGATTAATCCCCACATCAATTACTATTGCCCCTGGTTTGACCATTTCTGAGGTAATCATTTCTGGGATTCCTACCGCCGCCACGATAATATCTGCTTCTCGACAGACAGATCCCAAGTCTTGAGTGCGGGAGTGAGCCATAGTCACGGTGGCATTTTGCTCCAACAGCATTAAAGCAATGGGTTTGCCGACTAAAATACTTCTACCAATTACCACGGCTCTTTTGCCTTCTAGGGGCAAACTGTATTCTTCTAATAGCCTCATTACTCCTGCGGGGGTACAGCTACGTAGACCCGCTTCTGAACGGACTAACTTACCCAAATTCACGGGATGTAAACCATCGGCATCTTTATTAGGATCGATGCAGTGAAGCAAGGCAATGGAATCTAAATGCTGCGGTAAAGGAAGTTGCACCAAAATACCATCTACGCGATCGTCTTGGTTTAAGCGAGCGATCGCTTGTTCTAACTCCTCCTGAGTTGTATGCTCAGGGAAATGCTGCCCCAGAGAGGCAATACCTAACTGCTGACAAGCTTTTTCCTTATTCCGCACATAAACGGCGCTAGCAGGATTATTCCCCACCATTAAGACTGCTAAACCAGGAGGGCGATCGCTCTTTGACTCTAGCTGGGTTATTTGTGCTTTTAGCTCTAATTGAATTTTCTTAGCTAAGGCTTTACCGTCGAGGAGATAAGAATTTGAGTCAGGCATAGGTTATTGTTAGAGTTCGGAATTAGGAGTTCGGAGTTCGGAGTTCGGAGTTCGGAATTAGGAGTTTTTGTGCTTCAAAGGGAATGGAGAGTGAATGTTAATTTCTTACTGGAAATCGAAATTCAGTTTGTTTGGCTCTAAATTGAGGCAAATTAGCTTTTGGGCAATATTGCTTTTAGGTTTATTCGGCTGTCGATCGCCTTTAATTATGATAGAAGAAGTTTCACCTCAAAAAGTTGGCAAAACAGTCTATTTAACGGGAAAAGTAGTGCATCTAGCGCCATTTATTGGTAATGGAGCATATCAAATGGAAGACGGAACAGGAAAAGTCTGGGTAGTGACAACTCAAACCCTGCCTCAATGGAATCAACAGATCAAGATCAAAGGTAAGATTGAGTATCAAAGTTTACCCTTTGCCCAACAAGAATTGGGAGATTTTTATCTAGTTGAGCTAGAGCAACTGTCTTCTCTACCTTAATCAGTTAAATTAATCAATTATCAGAAAAACTTCTTTTATGCATTCTGTTCCCCAAACTCAGTTAATTTCCGTAGCAGTGGCGATTATTTATCAAGACGGTAAGTATCTCATGCAGTTGCGGGATGAGCTTCCTACCATTGCCTATCCT
The DNA here is from genome assembly GCA_041165225.1 of Cyanobacteriota bacterium. GTDB lineage: Bacteria > Cyanobacteriota > Cyanobacteriia > Cyanobacteriales > Xenococcaceae > Waterburya. Next base: position 3,459 of record JBEANW010000146.1, read on the forward strand.
GGAGTCTGGGGTTTTTTTGGTGGCCATATCGAACCTGGTGAAGCCCCCGAAATTGCCCTCAAAAGAGAATTAGTGGAAGAAATCAATTATGCTGCTCCTGTGTTAACTAAGTTTCATTCCAGTCCAGCAGGGAACTATGTTCGCCACTTGTTTTCCTGTCCCCTGACGGTACCTGTGACAGAATTAGAGCTAAAGGAGGGTTGGGATCTCAAGTTACTAACTCCAGCAGAGATTCAGCAGGGATTTGCCTATTCCGTCAAAGCGATCGCTAACAAACCCGTGGGGGATATTCATCGTCAAATTTTGCTTGATTTCATGGCTTCTGGCACTCAATATTAAAGATGATGTGCTACAAGCTCTGGTCGGTTACAAGAGGAAGATATTATACATAATAGAAGAGGCAGGTTTTTGGATCATAATGTTCGTTAATTATCAGCTTCCTAGTGAAATGTTTACTTAATTTACTTCTAGCAGCTTAACTGTAATTACTTTTTATAACTATTGCTCATGAATTATTCTTCTGAACGTGTTAGTTTCATCTGGCGATCTCTTAATCTTAAAAGCTACTTTTCAAGAACGACTAAGCTTTTAATGACCCTGGCGATCGCTTCCACCCTCCTCTCCCAAAGTACTTCTCCAGCTTCGGCGACCTTAGAAGACAGTCCGAAGAATGTCGTAGACGAGGTTTGGCAAATTGTTAGCAGTGAGTTTGTCGATCCTGATTTTAATCACACAGATTGGCAGGTACAACGACAGGAATTACTGAAGGGAGAATACACTGACAAAAAAGCTGCTTATCAAGCAATTCGTAAATCTCTCGAAAGTTTAGGAGATCCTTACACCAGATTTCTCGATCCAGAAGAATATGCCGATCTAACTAGTCAAACTTCAGGAGAGTTATCGGGAATCGGCATTCAGCTAGGAGTCGATCAGCAAACCAAAAAGCTCACGATCATTGAACCAATTCCCAATTCGCCTGCCATTGCAGCGGGATTACAGGCAGGAGATCGTATTGTCAGCATTGATGGCAAATCTACTGAATTAATGACCTTAGAACAAGCTTCGGCAAAAATCAAAGGAAAACTGGGTACGGAAGTTAAGCTGAAAATTTCCCGTGAAAACAAACCTGAGTTTGAAGTTGCCGTCGCCAGAGCGCAGATCGAATTACCTTCCGTGAGCTATACCCTCAATCAAGAGCAAAATTCCAAGGTGGGATATATCAAACTCGATGAATTTAGCTCCCACGCTGCCGACCAAATGAAAAAAGCGATCGCCGATCTTAGTCAACAAAAGGCTTCTGGCTTTATCTTAGACCTGCGAGGAAATCCTGGGGGTCTATTGTTCTCTGGGGTAGAAATTGCGCGGATGTGGATGGAAGAAGGAGCGATCGTCTCCACCATTGACCGCAAAGGAGGCAATGAAAAATTCTCCGCTAACGGTAAAGCATTAACGGACTTACCTTTAGTAGTGTTAGTTGATGGCTATTCTGCTAGTGCCAGCGAAATCTTGACAGGGGCGTTAAAGGAAAATCACCGAGCCAAGATAGTTGGCAGTCGTACCTACGGGAAAGGAACTGTACAGTCGGTTCATTCCCTTGCTGATGGCTCTGGTTTAGCGGTGACTATTGCTCATTACTACCCTCCTAGCGGTGTTGATATCAACAAAAAAGGCATCGCCCCCGATGTCAAGGTGGACTTAACCCGCGAAGATCAAACGAATCTCAGCGCCAACCCAGCTTTGATCGGAACAGAGGCTGATCCTCAATATGCTAAAGCAGTGGCAATTCTTAAAGATGAGTCCCTCAAAGTTGAAAGTGCCACGCCTAATCCCGTAACCAATAACCAGGCTGTACCAAGCGAATTAAAAGCCAACTAAGTACACCATAAGAAGTACAAACTAACAAACCTGATCGTTCTATGGAGGTAGAGCGATCGCTCAGTCTATTTAGAGAGATGATAGAAAATGGTTAGTTTCTCTGCTTTTTTGGGCAAATTAACTTATGGTCATTTCCCTAAAAGCAGTAAAATTTTCTGATGAGATTTCTGATGAGAATTTGTGTTTTGTCATCATTTCATGACTTAGAATAGTTTTCGGAGGAAATGGCTCAATAACCTACTTAACGGCATTATTGGCTGACTAAATCCTCATGACAACAACAGATATAACATCATCGGTAATGAACTCAGTTAATTCACCCAGCGTGACTCAATTTATGGAAGAAATATCTTTGACCATTGCCGCCCAGGACTTAGCTCCATCGATGATGAGTCAAGATTTTCTCAAATTTAGTGGCATTATCCCCCAAGATTGGGAGTTATCCCAACAACCAGTCTTAAATCATAATTTTGCTCAATTAAATTTCACTAATGGTGTGAGTATTAATGCTCAACCCCGCACCATTATCATCAATGAATCCCTGTATAACAAACAAACGATAGACATCACAATTCACCAGGTAGCAGAGAAATATCTGGAAAAAATGCCTCATGCCGAATATTTAGGTTTTAGCTTCAGTCCCAAAATATTGTTTCCTTTCCCTGATGCACCCCAAGCGGCGCGCCAATATATTACGGAATCATTACTTGGATCGGGTGCCTGGAAACACATCGGCAAAACCCCTGTACAAGCTGGGATTAACCTGATGTATTACCCGGAAAGATGCCAACTTACGATCAGTATTTCTGAGGCAAAACTACAAAAGCAGCAAGAAGCTGCGATCGCAGCCATCTTATTTTCTGGTAGCTTTAATTACAACGTCAAGACAGGAGAAAAATCCCCCAGCAGAATGACTCAGATGAATGACTTTCTGGTTCAATGGGAAACAGACTTAGAAGAGTTCCGAGACATTGTTAACCAAAAGTTTTTGGATAGGACAAAAACTGACGAAACCCAATCCGTGGGTGGGATGAGCTTATTTCCTGGTCAAATGCTCTAGCTTTTGGGAACAGAACCATTACAATAGTAAGGTTGTCTATCCAGATTAATTTATTATGGCAGTCCCCAAGAAGAAAACTTCAAAATCCAAACGTGATAGTCGTAAAGCGGTTTGGAAACGCAAAGCAGCAGTACAAGCTCAAAAAGCCTTGTCTTTAGGTAAATCAGTTTTGTCTGGACGTTCCAATAGTTTTGTTTACCCTCAAGATGACGAAGAAGATAACGAAGAATAGATTTTGCTGGGTAAATGCTTAGGTCAAGACTCACCAGTAAATCAGTAGAATAATGGGGTGTGTTTCCATCAGGGTACGCACCTTTGTTTTTCCTATTTTTGATAAGTTTATCTAATCCGCATCTCTCCTGTCCCCTCCGACCGATATAATCACACAGGAAGCCCTAGGCAAGATAAACAACTATAGTATCTAAATGCGGATTTTATTTGTATCAGCAGAAGTAGCACCGATCGCTAAAGTAGGTGGATTAGGAGATGTCGTCGGTGCATTACCCAAAATCCTCAGAAAGCTAGGTCATGATGTTCGTATTTTTATGCCTTACTACGGTGGTTTAGATAAGAAGCTGGATATTCCCGCCGAGCCGATATGGAAGGGGGCTGCGATGTTTAATCCCTTTGCGGTTTATGAAACCCTACTGCCAGACAGCGATGTTCCGCTATATTTATTTGGTCATCCTGTTTTTGATCCAGATCGCATTTATGCGGGAGAAGACGAACCCTGGCGATTTACGTTTTTTAGCAATGGCGCTGCGGAATTTTGCTGGAATTATTGGAAACCAGAAATAGTTCACTGTCATGATTGGCATACGGGAATGCTCCCCGTGTGGATGAATCAAGCCCCTGATATTGCTACGGTATTTACCATTCATAATTTGGCTTATCAAGGGCCTTGGCGCTGGTATTTAGATAAGATTACCTGGTGTCCTTGGTATATGCAGGGACATAACGTGATGGCCTCGGCGGTGCAATTTGCCAATCGTGTAACTACCGTCTCTCCTACCTACGCTGAACAAATTAAAACCGTAGAATATGGTGAAAAGCTAGAAGGTTTATTGTCCTTTATTAGTGGCAAAACTAAAGGAATTCTCAATGGCATTGATGTTGATAGTTATAATCCCGCCACCGACAAGGCTGTAAAAGAGAATTTTACCCATAATTCCCTCGCTAAAAGAGCCGTCAATAAAGCTGCTCTCCAAGAAGAATTGGGTTTAAATGTAGACCCAGATGTCTTTTTAATGAGCGTTGTCTCGCGACTAGTAGATCAAAAAGGGATTAGCTTGCTGTTACAGATCATTGATCGCTTTATGGCCTATAGCAATTCCCAGCTAGTAGTTCTCGGTACAGGCGATCGCGAATTAGAAACTCAGCTATGGCAGTTAGCAGCCCGTTTCCCAGGCAGAATGTCGGTACAGCTCCTCTATAGCGATAATCTCGCCCGCCGAATCTATAGCGGTTGTGATGTTTTTTTGATGCCCTCTAAGTTTGAACCCTGTGGCATTAGTCAGATGTTGGCCATGCGCTATGGTTGCATTCCCATTGTCAGACGTACTGGCGGGCTAGTAGACACAGTAAGCCAGCACGACCCGATGAATCAAGGGGGAACGGGCTACTGTTTTGATCGCTATGAACCGTTGGATTTGTTTACCTGTATGGTGCGAGCCTCAGAAGGTTTTATCTATAAAGACAAGTGGCAAGAACTCCAGCAACGAGCTATGACCCAAGACTTTAGCTGGGTCAAATCGGCTTTAGAATATATCAAAATGTATAAAGAAGTCTTAGGACACTCTACGGATTTGACGGCAGATGAGCAGCAGAAACTAGCAGCTTTAAGTTCATGAGTAATTTAAGCTGATAGCTAGGGTGAAGCCTTTATTCGCCACTCAGCCAGGCGATCGCACTTCTGATCCATTCTTCTACATTCGGGTTTTTGAGCAATAAATTATCTTGACTGAGGGCGGCGATAACCTGTTCTATTTCCTCATTGGTATAGCCCAAAGCTAACAAGGTCATTTCCAAGTCTTCTTTGATTTCAGGCTTGGGAGCAAATACAGCTTCTGGTAGCTCAATTTCCATGCCCGATATTTTGCGCCACTGGGCTAGTTTACTTTTCAATTCCAAGGCAATTCTTTCAGCAGTTTTCTTGCCTACTCCAGGAGTTTTAGTCAAGGCAGGTATATTACTCGTGACAATTGCCCCAACGAGGTCTGAAATGCCCAATGTATCAATCAAGGCGATTCCTAGCTGCATGCCGATACCACTTACGGCGGTTAATTGCCGAAATAAATCCCTTTCCGCTGCGGTAGGGAAACCATAAAGAATTTGCTTGTCTTCCTGAATCTGGAGATGGGTAAATACTCGAATTGGCTCGTCTGCCGACCCATCTAGCTTCTGGGCAAAGCGCGTCGAGATCTGCATCTCGTAACCGATGTTGTTCACATCCAAAATCAAAAACAGGCGATTTTGAGTTGTTTTAGTGATTTCTACTTTTGTACCCTTGAGGTAACTAATCATTTAGTTCTTAGTTCTTAGTTTTTGATGAGCTTTTTTGCTTTAGTTTATAAAACTATGCTTAGGACAAATTATTGCCTATATCTCTTTTCTGTTAGCAGTTGGCATCGCTTATTTCCGCAGCCTGGGAATTAAGTTATCCCCTAAGTAAGTGCGCTTACGCTTCAGTAAATACCAGCTTTTGTATTTCATGAGAAACATGTGATAAATACGGATTTCAAAACAATAAACTTTGATTACATTAGTAGTTAAGTTTATTTCGGAAATCAGATAATTCTCATGGTTCAACCTTCAGCATCAGAGCAGTATATGCTCGAATTAATTAATCGCGCTCGTCTTAATCCCCTTGGAGAAGCAACTTTATTCAGCATAGATTTAAATGCAGGATTAGCGACTAACACTATTTCTAG
>JBEANW010000147.1:0-9804 GCA_041165225.1 Cyanobacteriota bacterium
GCTTCTTCTAATGCCTCTCTGCCTCGATTGGTTCTAACGGGCTTTTCTCCAGGTAGCTTTAACCAAATGCCATCATAGTATTGTCGTTGTTGTTCTAACCATTGAGCATAGTCTTGAGGAGTAGTCCTAACTCGATTGATTTCCGACAAGATTTCAGGCTCTAGATCGGCGATCGCTGGATTATTGACAGTCTGTGCCGTGGCTGAATTGGTATTAGCTTGAGCGAGGATTAACTGTGGCTGGATTGCTAAAACTAAAAGGCTGACAGTGAGACTGAAAGTCCAGAGTTGCCAAGCAGGAAAATAAACCTTAATCATCTTAGTTTTATGCATTGTAGAATCTCTTTCTCGCAACAGATATAGGTACAAGCCTATTAATACCCACGACAAGCCTATATTAGCTCAAGTTTTCTCGTTTCATCAGCATCAAAGAGGGAAAAGGGAAAAGGGAAATTTAGCTTCAAGGTAAAAATCGATTTAAAGCATCCTTGAGTTCTTTAATTTCTGTCTCCAGATTTCCCTGATCTGCGGCTCGAATTAAACATTCTTCTAGATGAGCTTCCAAAATAATTTTAGCTACACTCGAAATTGCTCCTTTGACCGCAGCAATTTGGTTAAGTACTTCTGGACATGGACGATCCTCACTGACCATAGTTTTAATGCCACGAACATGACCTTCAATACGAGACAGACGATTGATAATTTGCCTTAAAGATTCCTCGTTATGAACATGGGGTGAAATATCTGCGTGACTTAATGTGTTCTTTTTAGAAGGACTTGATTGATCGATCATGCTGGTTTTAAAAATCCCTAAACATTGACATTCTTGGAGCGAGATTAACCTCAAACAACCTAAGCTTAAACAGCTATAACTATGCAGCTATAAGTATATTGTAGATAAATCAGACTCAAAAAACAGGGTGATCGCATCTTAAATCCCTTCTAGTTTAAACGTGAGGGTGTTTGCGTAGCTAATACCGAGTATTATTGTAATACATAAGCTAGAAGCTAGAAGCTAGAAGCTAATTCACAATATGGATAGACATCAAGTAGAAGCCAGAGCAATATTGCTAACTAAAGTTGGTAGTCACAGTTATGGTATTAGCACCCCAGGTTCAGATCTAGACTACAAAGGGATTTTTATTGCTCCCAAGGCATATTACTTGGGATTGAAAAACATTGAGCAGAAGGATCGGGGATGGGAACTGGATTCTAACTATTTTCCGCTACTTAATGATGTCAAGGATTTGGTGTTTTATGAGCTAAGAAAATATTTAAAACTAGCTAAAGATGCTAACCCCAATATTTTAGAATTGCTGTTTGAGTCTTCTGAGTTTTATGAATATATTCATCCCGTGGGACAGAAGTTACTGGATCACCGCGAGGCATTTTTGAGCCAGAAAATTAAATATAGCTATTCGGGATATGCCTATGCTCAGATTCGTAAAATCAAAAGTCACCGTAAATGGTTATTGAATCCCCCTAGTAAAAAACCCGTGGCGGAAGATTACGATTTAACCGATAGTTCTGCCTTAGATAAGTCCGAAGAAAAAGCCTTTATTACTTTTCTCTGGATGTTGATCAAAGATCGTATTGAATATCTGGAAGAACAACAAGAATTATATGATTTAATCAGCGATCGCATTGACTTCAAAGGAGTAATTAACAATAATCAACTACCTCCAGAATTTTATCCCTATCTGCAAAACTTAACTCAAGCTTCGGATCGCTACATGGATATTCTGCGACGTACCCAGGAGTATCGTAAGGATTTACATTACTGGAAAAGTTATCAGGCTTGGCTCAAAAATCGTAACCTCCAACGGGCAGAATTAGAGGCGAAATGTGGCTATGATTCCAAACACGCAGCTCATTGTATCCGTTTAGTCAGAATGGGTAATGAAATTCTCACCACAGGCAATGTTAACGTAGATCGTCGGGGAATCGATGCCGCCGAATTACTCGATATTCGTCTGGGTAATGTTGCCTACGAAGCGGTGCTAGAGGAGGCAGAAAGATTATTTGAGCAACTAGAACATAGTTACGAGATCTCAAAACTACCCCACAAAGTAGATGATGAGCAGATCAATCAACTGGCGATCGCCTTAGTGGAGGAGTTTGGTTTGCTGTAAATATATTTATTTATACTTTAAATCGAGTAAATTTTATACATTTGTTATCTCCCTATTTCCCCATCTCCCCTTATCCTTGATCATGCCAATCGGGAATTTCCTTTTGGCGCGATCGCGCTACCACCAAAGCATTATCCTGAACGTCCTGAGTCACTACTGAACCTGCTGCCACCGTGACGTTTTCGCCCAAGGTGAGAGGAGCTACTAAGACGCAATTGGAGCCTGTTTTAGTCCCCTGTTTGATGGTGGTGGGATGTTTTTGTTTGCCGTCATAGTTAGCGGTGATTGTTCCTGCGCCAATGTTAACGCGATCGCCTAGAGTAGCATCCCCTAAATAAGACAGGTGCGCCATGTTGCTATTTGCTCCCACGGTAGTCTTTTTGATTTCAACAAAGTTGCCCACCCGACAGCTTGCTCCCAATTTAACCCCTCCCCGCAGGTGGGCATAGGGACCGATTCTGGTATTAGTAGCAATTTCAGCATCGCTGACGACGGAATATACAATCGATACATTTGCCCCTATTTGGCTATTCTCGATTAAGCTACCAGGGCCAATACGACTCCCTGTGGCGATTTTGGTCTGTCCCCGCAGATGGGTTTGAGGTTCTAAGATTACGTCTGGCTCTAGTTCTACCTGTTCGTCAATGGTGATACTGCTAGGGTCGATCATCGTCACTCCTGCTTTCATCCAGTTATCTTTAATTCTGGTCTGGAGAATATCGTAGGCTGCGGATAACTGTTGGCGATCGTTAATACCGTTAGTTTCGCGATAATCCTCCGCATCAAAAGCCATGACGGGGTTGAGATAATCTACAACTTCTGTTAGGTAATATTCTTGCTGGTCGTTATTGGTGGATAGTTTGGGGAGGGCTGACTCTAGCTGCTGCCAATTAAAACAGTAGATTCCTGCGTTAACTCGCCGATTTTGCTGTTGGGCAGCATTACAATCACGGTCTTCAATGATATGACTCACTAAATTATCACTGTTACAAAAAACTCGTCCATATCCTTGAGGGTTTGGCAAGTTAGCAGTTAATAAAGTGGCAGCATTTTGATTACTTTGATGAGCTTCCACCAGCTTTTGTAGAGTTTCTGGACGAAGTAGTGGAGCATCACCATTTAAGACTAATAAGTCTCCCTGATATCCCGCCAAAGTAGACATTACCTGCTGTACTGCATGACCAGTGCCTAATTGTTGAGTTTGCTCAACGAATTTCACCTCTGGACGATGACTCAAGGCTTCCTTGACCTGATCTCCTTGGTAACCAACGATCACAATCTGCTGTTCGAGATCGAGTCGGCTACAACTATCCAGTACTCTTTCAACTAGCGATCGCCCCGCCAATGTATGCAACACTTTGGGTAAATCGGACTTCATGCGAGTGCCACGTCCTGCTGCTAAGATTACTACCGCTACCATGCTTTTTTATGTTTAATTAACTTGTTAAATTACTTAGTAAATCCGATTGGAGTATAGCTTTTATAGGTGTGCTTGTGCAAAATTTAGGTCAGAATTTAGGGCGTAATTTAGGTCAGAGGGTGATTCTTTAAATGATCGATGGGACTGGTAAATACTGCCGTATTGGTTTCCACCTGGGGAACTACGAGGCAAATGGCAATCAAACTCAGCAACACAATTCCGCCTTTAATACCGCCTTTAATGCCCCAGTTTAAATAATTGTTGGTCAACTGATTTCTGATGGGGAATAAGCTTAAACCGACCAAGCAAAACAGTAAGGCGATCGCCCCAGAGGGTGATGGATTGATTACAGCGCTGAAGGCTGCGGTTAAAAAAGCGATGCCGAGAAACCAGTGGCGATGAGAAATCATTGATAATAAATTACGCAGAAAGCTACACAGTAAGATTGTCTGTTTAACTATACTTCTAGGATTTCCCAGCGACATCAGAATATATCCTTAATATGACTTGTTCCTCCTGTTTTTAACATACATAAAGCAAAAAAAGCGCCTTTAAGAGTCGATCTAGAAAATCTAGTCTGTCTTTCAAAAGCGCTTATTGTTCGATGTAACTTTCGATGTAACTATTGACTTAACTGCTTGTTTTAGAAGCGGTTATTTCTAGCGCCAGCAAAAGAACCAGAATTTTCGCGAGGTTTAGCTTTGTTGACTCTTAGTTGACGGCTCATCCATTCTGCGCCGTCTAAAGCTTCGATCGCTTTATCTTCGTTAGCTTCAGACTCCATCTCAACAAAAGCAAATCCGCGGACACGTCCTGTTTCGCGGTCAGTAGGGATATGTACCCGTTTAACAGTTCCGTATTCGGTGAAAACTTCACTTAAGTCTTCTGGATTTACGTCGTAAGATAGGTTGCCGATATAAATTGACATAAAATTTGAATTGTCTGTGCAATGCTTGTTGTGTTTAGTGAGACATGATTATTAGAAAAGAATTATCTCAATACTCTACGGAAAAACCTTCGATACTGAATACAAACTTAATCGTTAATCTTGTGATTCTCAGCATTCATACTAGCACCGTTGTTTAAAACTGAGAGGGGATAAAAACTAAAAGCGATCGCTACTTATGGCAATTGACTCCGCTGTCCTCTAAAAACGCTGAGGGCAAATTGTGAGCAAAAACCCTTGAGGAGCAAGCAGCTATTAATCATTTTGGCAACTTCTAAAGAAAAAATTCCTTTACAAAATTCGCATCAATTCAACAATAAGTTTTATTACATCATTAAACTGTCACGTATTTAAATTGGTATTTGGGATGGGGATTAGGGGGTTGGGGAGGTTCAGATCCAATCTTCGTCGTCACTAACCTGATCTTGATTCGGTGCATCCAGGCTCTCAACGGCATTCCCGACAATAGGAGTCTGGAGTGGAGTTGGTTTAGGATTTGCTTCCTGATCGAATTCATCCTCAGCTTCGTTTTCATCTTCCTCTTCGTCTTCAAAATCTTCCTCCTCAAACTCAGAAGGTGGGGATTGAACGACCTCCACGGAAGCGCCTTCAGGCGCAAATCCTTTAGGGCTTCGCGAATCCTCATCCACAGTCTTGTAAGAAGCTTCATAATTGGCTTCGGGTAAAATTTCCGCTGGTCTAAGACCATCGATTTCCACCACCAGCAAATCATCAATATAAGCGAGAAAAATATTGCCCTGGACATCACAAACCGTTGCCGAACAAGAGACTTCCGACTTTTCCTGATTAAAAAGTTCACTGATAAAGCGAGATGGATTAGCTTTGTTTGCCTCACCATTAATACCTAATAAAATGTATTCATTACCTGTGCGACGGTGCTTGACAATTGTGGTCATTTGTTTGGCTTTAGTGAAGGATAGTGATCTATACAGACATCTATTCTAAAAGATAGGTAGCTAAACCTAGATTAGCCAAGTTTTGTTCTGCTCGTTGGGCTTTGTCGCGATCGCTAAAGGCTCCTACCTGAAGCCAAGATTCTCCGTCCAAGATGGTTTCAAAAGCTTCGGGATAGAGCGATCGCACTTCATCGGCTTCCCCGTCATCCAAAACTTCGACCAATACCTTGTATTTAACTTGAGCAGCAGAACCCAAAGCGGTAGCTGTGCTGCTAACGTCAGGAGGGAATGGTATGGGTTCGACATCAGCAGTCTCGGTGGAACCAGCAGGGGGAGTGAAAATCAATTCTTTGTCCCCTGTGTTGCTGGCGATTAGAGGAGGCGGGGGAGGCAAATCCACTGGTGCTGATTCTGTATTGGTCGCGACAGGTGGTTGAGCTGGAGGAAGGGGAGCTAGGGGTTGAGGTGTCTCCCGACGAGAGGGTAAGGCGGGTAAAGGAGGTAATGATGCTAAATCTGGCAGCCCTTGATCATTATTAGTAATCAATGCTCCGCGATCAAAGTTAATCTCCCCTTGGGTATCCCCTTGAACTTCTGTGCCTACTGCCACAATCTCATTACTACTGGCGTTTTCGATGTCTAGCTGCTTATTACCGCGAAAGATGTTGTTCCCAGGTTCAGCGTCAGTACCCAGATCGACATGGGATTCAGCGATCGCCGTTAAGCCAGATTCCCCAGAATTGATAATCTGGTTATGGCGTAAAACACCTTGGGAATTACCTTCCAAGATAATACCGATGCGATTGCCGTCAAAGAGATTCTCCGTAATCTTCGCTGCTGCATTTTGTACCAGACTGATCCCAAAACCTGTCTGTTCAAAGGTATTTTTAATTATTTGGGGTTGTGAAGTGCCGTAAACTAGTAAGCCATTGCCTGAATTGTTGTAAAAATAATTATTTTTGATGAGGGGAGAACTTTTGCCATTAACGGAAACCCCTGTATTGCCGTTGCGGGTAAAAGTATTGCTGACTATTTGAGGATTGGCTGACTCCACCCAGATCCCATGACCTCTAGAATGGTTGTTAGTGATGGTAATACCAGTAATACCCCCTGCATCTTTGATGGCGGCGATCGCCACATTTTGCCCTGCTCCAGTGGGGCTAAGAAAGTAACCATCTCCTTGAATAATTGTCTTATATCCTTGGTTTTGAGGATCTCCCTGGAGAGTAATCTGTTGGTCGATTACGAGAGGGAAGGTTTCTCCCGTCTGTTCACTATAGGTTCCCGCAGCCAACTGAATTGTCGTGCCAGTGGAAGCGACTTTTAAAGCGTGAGTAATGGTTTGTAGGGGGGAGCTTTTTTTCCCTACCTGGTGATCGTCGCCATCTTGAGAATCAACATAAATAATATGGTTATTTTTACCCAGAGAAGGGGAAGGGGTAATCTCCTGTGCCAGCAAAGGGTTTGCTTGCAGCACCAGATTACAGGGCAAAATAAAGATTAATGCCGTTAAAAGCCAATGATTAACTTGGTTTAGTCGCGATAACTGGTATAAACTAAAGCCCCGTTTCAGATTGAGGTGACCATTGCTGCTTTCCATAATTCCGCTGCTGAGGGTAATTGATCTGGCTAAATTAGACTTAAATGGAGAGTATCAATCATAACTTTGAGTTCTGTGACTGGAAAGTAAATACAAGTTAATCCGATTAGAACTAATAGCTTTTAAAGGTAAATGGTAAATAACGTATAATTGCGGAAGTTTTGAACGACCATATTCAGTTATTTAGTAGTGCCAGCGTGAAATTATTTGTTTATCATACTCCTGAGAGAACTCCGACAGATAGACTACCTGATTGCGCGGTAGTGATTGATGTTTTGAGAGCCACCACCACCATTGCTACGGCTCTTAATGCTGGGGCGGAAGCTGTTCAAGCATTTAGTAACATAGAAGAATTGATGCGTCAATCAGAATCGTGGCCAGAGGATAAGCGTTTACGAGCAGGTGAAAGAGGGGGTATGACGGTAGAAGGCTTTGATTTAGGCAATTCTCCCCTGGTATGTAAACCTGCTTTAGTCAAGGGAAAACGATTATTTCTGACAACTACCAATGGAACTCGCGCTCTACAAAGAGTTGAACATTCACCCCAAGTAATCACCGCAGCGCAGATCAATCGCCAAGCGGCAGTTAATTATCTATTAGAAACTCAACCAGAAACCGTGTGGCTCGTTGGTTCAGGTTGGGAAGGGGACTATTCTGTAGAGGATACCGCTTGTGCAGGAGCGATCGCCCAGTCGATTCTACAGCAAAGTGCTACATCTTTGACTGACCTGTTTGGTAATGATGAAGTAATTGGCGCGATCGCTCTCTATGAACAGTGGAAAGATAATCTTTTAAAAGTTTTCCATCAATGTAGTCATGGACAACGTCTCCTCAGACTTGCTGGGGAAGAAGATCTTAAGTATTGTTCTCAGACGGATATTTTGGATGTTTTACCGATTCAAAAACAGCCTGGAGTTTTGGTTAAGTACTAACGTTACGCACTCATTGATTCGTTAAGATTGGGAAAAGGGAAAAGGGAAAACAACTACTTGGATGCTGCCTGATGACAATCGACAATATTTGCAGCCGAATTATGAGGATATCCGCTAGTAGATTGAGCTGTCAGCACCACTTGACCGTTATCCTGACGATACCAGCCCCGAGCAGGAGCAGGTAGGGTTGCCTGTTTAACAGGAGTAGGAGTCTTGATGGCAGCGGTAGGAGAGACAAATTCAATCAGCGATCGCCCATTCAATGGTTCTTGGGGTCGATTGGGTAAGCCCCCTCGACCAGTAATTGTTAGCTGACTAGTAGTATTACCTGGTTCCGAGGGACAAGCCACCGCAACTTCTTCTTGAGGTTGAGTTGGTTGTTGGGGTGTATCTAGGGAATTCAAGGTAGTGGGTTCTAGGGTATCGATCTCTACCACCCCATCGATACCTAACGCTGAACTGGCACTCACCTGACATGACTCACAGATAAACAATCCTTGGGTATTAATCTTAATGTTTCCTCCCATCCCCCTAAAAGCATCGGCAGTGACGTAACTATCTTCTAGGGCCAAGACATTATCAGCCTTGATGATAATATTGCCACCGTTTCCCGTTTCTCTTGCGGTGGCGGTAGTAGAACTTGCTCCTTGCCAAACAATATTCTCGGCATTTAGCTTAATATTGCCTCCTCCCCCAGATTGAGTATCCGCCGAGATTGTAGCTTGACGGTCAATCGTAACGAAGTTGGCATTCACCTCCAGACTTCCTGCATCACCACTGCCTGTAGAGTCAATAGAAATAGTGGCGAGGTCGTCAATCTTGAGTTGTGGGGTATTAATGGTTAAATTACCCCCGTTGCCCGTGATGGTCGGTAAAGGTCGCGCCCCTACGGAGATATTACTCACGAAAGTTCCTCCTTCATTGCCCGAAACCGTAACTGATTCCCGCCCATTGATCGCCACATTACCACCATTCCCTCGACCGAGAGTAGAAGCGGTAATCTGTCCTCCCTGGAGAATTTCTAAGCGATTAGCATCAATGGTAATATCTCCCCCAGCTCCGAGAAATAAAGTATTGTTAGAAACAAACGAGCTATCAATTACCAGGGATTCTGAGGTATTCAGCAAAATTGAGCCTGCTGCTCCACTGCCTGCGGTGGCGGTAGCAATTATAGCTCCTTGTTCCATTTGCAGATTTGCGGTCTGAATATTGATGATTCCTGCATCACCGCTATCCATTGCAGCGGCCAAGATCCCCTCCTTAAATTGCTCGATGGTGAGACTGGCTAAAAATTCTGGGCTAATTGCATCGAGATTAAAGAGGTTGGTTTTAAGTTGCTCAAAATTCGACCCCGTAACCTTTACAGCATCTTGAGCCGTAATATCAATGTTGCCCCCAGTTCCCGAACCCAGTACAGACGCATTAATTAGTCCTCGATTAAGTTGCAGCACCTTGGTATCGATCGCAATATTGCCCCCTGCACCATCTTTCGTGGTGGCAGATAAAGCCCCTTCGTTTTCTAACAGAATTGAATCACTCTCTACATTAATACTGCCCGCGTCTCCCAAGCCACTACTCTGCACATCGATCAGCGCCTGATCGCGGACTGTTAATTTGGGAGTAGTAATGCTGATGTTGCCTGAAGTACCTGTAGTTTCTAATTCAGGTGACATAATACCTCCAGAGGAGGCAAATAACCCGCCACGAGCTATTCCTGTGGCTTTGGGATCACCAATTAGTTCCACGGAATCAGTGGCATTAATCGTTAACTTTCCACCATCCCCCGCATTAAAGGTTGAGGAAGCCAAATCGGCACCATTGCGAACTAGTAGTTTGCCTGTGTCAACGGTTAAATCTC
>JBEANW010000148.1:0-5326 GCA_041165225.1 Cyanobacteriota bacterium
GAATCGTATCTTTTCCTACCGTTCCTTCAGAGAAGTCATTGGCAGGAGTGCCTGGAATATTAGCCATAATATTGAACCTAAATATATGTGTATTACATACTTCAAGGTAGCGTATTGAGACTAAATTTTAACCATAATCTTCAATCTTCTATACAAATAGCAACTTATCTCAATAATCAATTTGAATATTTCAGTGGGATATTTTAATGAACTAGAGTATGCTTTGCACAAATAACAATTATTTTAGTAAATATTAATTAATCAAATCATATTAATTTAATATTAAATTAAATTAAGTAAAAATCAAAGTATGTAATCATCTGGGTTTCATGTTTAAATCCAAACTACGGCAAGCGATCGCACTAGATCACACCTGCAATATCAGAATCTGTCATGGAACAAATATTCGCCTTGCACCTCTTCATCTGCGATTAGGGTTGCGATTACATCTTGCTTGTCAGTCGGCAAGATTTTCAATCGCGCGATCGCCTGCTCAAGTAGTTTCTCATAATTCATCAGCATGGATTAATCAGCTACAACAGTGTTTATTGTAAAGCTCATCCTTTAGGCAATATCCTTTAGAATTGAGGTATATCTTAACTTTAATGAGACAGAACATGGACAGGATATCGGTTAGCCCTCAAATTCATTTTGCTAAACCTTGCATAGCGGGGACACGTATCACAGTCCAAAATATTCTCGAATTGCTGAACGAAGGACTTTCTTTATAATGCAATTATTCAGGATTACTACCCTGATTTACAAATTGAAGATGTTCGTGCTTGCCTGCAATATGCGATCGCTTTGGTAGCGGCTGAAGATATTAAACTCGTGTCGGCTTAGTAGGCTTAATAATTAGATTTCCTCTAGTTTTTAATTTGGATATATAAAAATAAATAATGAATTTCCTTCTCCAGCCAGGCTCAATATTTCGGCGTTTTGTTGGCATCATTGCTAATTTAAAACTAGCTATTGTTTTGTTATTGGCGATCGCCGTTATCAGTATTTCAGGGACGGTCATTGAACAGGCAGAAACTCTATCTTTTTATCAAGAAAACTATCCTGAATCTCCTGCTCTATATGGTTTTTTAACTTGGAAGGTGATTCTTGCCTGGGGGCTTAATCATGCCTATAGTACTTGGTGGTATCTTTCTCTGCTGATTTTGTTTGGGGCAAGTTTAACCGCCTGTACCTTTACCCGACAGCTACCCGCCCTCAAGGCTGCCCGTAAATGGAAATATTATCAGAAGCCCCAGCAGTATGAAAAACTTGCCCTTAGTGCAGAATTAGAGAGAGGTTCAATTAAATCTTTAATTCCCCTGCTGAAGCAGCAAAACTATCAAGTCTGGCAACAGGATAATACCTTGTATGCTCGTAAAGGAATTATTGGACGGATTGGCCCAATTATTGTTCATGCAGGAATGTTGATTGTCCTGGCAGGGGGTGTGTGGGGTATTTTCACAGGTTTTTTTGCCCAAGAAATGGTTGCTAGTGGCAATACGTTTAACATCAAAAATATTATTGAATTAGGGCCGTTTGGGGCTAATCAGCTTCCTTCAGATTGGTCAGTTAAAGTAAATCGCTTTTGGATTGACTACACGGAGAATGGCGACATCGATCAGTTCTATTCCGATCTTTCCGTGGTGAGCGATCGCGGTGAGGAATTAAAACGGGAAACAATCCATGTCAATAAACCCCTGCGGTATGATGGCGTTACGTTTTATCAAACCAACTGGAGTATTGCGGCGGCTCAAGTTCAGTTAAATAATAGCCCGATTTTTCAACTACCTGTGGCGAAGTTAGACACCCTAGGAGCGGGTAATATCTGGGGAACTTGGATTCCCACTAAGCCCGATATGAGTACGGGGGTTTCGATGCTGATTAAAGACTTACAAGGAACAGCACTGATTTATAATCAGCAAGGAGATTTAACCAGCGCCATTCGCCTGGGTCAAAGTGTCGATATTGATGGCATCAAAATTAAGCTGATTGATATTATCGGCAGTACTGGCTTACAGATTAAAGCCGATCCTGGAGTGCCAATTGTTTATACAGGCTTTGCTTTATTAATGATTGGGGTGGTGATGAGCTACTTTTCCCATTCGCAAATCTGGGCATTGGAACAAGATCGCGGCTTTTACTTTGGGGCAAAAACCAATCGAGCGCAAGTAAGCTTTGAACGCGAAATGTTAGGGGTAATTGATGCCTTAAATGAGCAACCGATCGCGGTTGATCTGCCTGAAGCCAGGGAATCTCTGGTGAATCTTTAATAGGTCTGATGTGAGTTAACTTGCTTTCTAATTAGCTGTTTTTTAGCTCTAAGCTCTAAGCCTTGTCAAGGCGATCGCAATTTATAACCTGACATTACGCAAAGTTCGCCTTTCCCCTTCTTACGAAGTTTGCTCAACGGGGGTTCCCCCCGCAATATGCGGAGCGGTATCCTTTAGGACGCAACTTCGCGCTTTCCCCCTTTACCTTTCCCCTTTTTTTAATCTGCTCATGTTAGTGTTAATTTCCCCTGCCAAAACCCTTGATTTTGCCACACCCAGCCCGATCAAACGTTTTTCTCAACCAGATTTTTTAGCGGATACAGAAAAGCTAGTTAAACAACTACGACAGCTATCCCCAGGCGAAATCTCGGCTCTCATGAAGATTAGCAATAAGCTAGGAGAGTTAAATGCCGATCGCTTTGGCACTTGGCAACCTACTTTTGATGACACCAACGCAAAACAAGCTTTATTGGCATTTCAGGGGGATGTGTATCAGGGAATGGCGGTGGATAGTTTTGAGCCAGAGGATTTTGATTTTGCCCAAGAGCATCTAAGAATCCTCTCAGGGCTATATGGGGTCTTGCGTCCCCTAGATCTAATTCAACCCTATCGACTAGAAATGGGAACCAAATTAGCCCATACCAAACTGCAAGGCTTATCGGCAAACTCTCTCTACGAGTTTTGGGGCGATAAATTAACTCAAAGCCTGAACCAGCAGCTAGCCCAATTAGAACAGAAAACTATTATTAACCTGGCTTCTAATGAATATTTTTCCGCAGTCAAACCCAAGTTACTGCAAGGGGAGGTGATTACCCCTGTGTTTAAAGATTGGAAAAATGGTCAGTATAAAATCATCAGCTTCTATGCGAAAAAGGCGCGGGGCATGATGGCAAGCTATATTATTAAGCACCGTATTCAAGATCCAGAAAAAATCAAAGGCTTTGCCGAAGCTGGTTATAGTTATAACGATGAATTATCTGAAGCGAAAAACTTGGTATTTACCAGACAGGAATGATTCGGTAACTGATGTTGCGTCCTCATTGATTTGCGAAGAAGGGGAAAGGGGAAAGGGAAAGGCGCATTTTACGTAATGTCAGCCAGTAATTCTATGATACCGTACTTGCTGCTGCCAGGGCGATCGCCCAATCTTCTTGGGTATGAATGACTAAAATTGCTTTTGGAGAACTATCTGTAGCAATATTCTGATCTACAGGATGGTGATGGTTTTTAGCTAAATCTAACTGTAAACCCAGATAGGTCAATCCCTCGCAAGTCTTTTCGCGGACGATCGCCGTATTCTCCCCCACTCCTCCAGTGAAAACTAAAACATCTAAACCATTGAGACTAGCAACCATTGCCCCAATCGAACTTTTTAGTCGATGAATATAGATCTCCAAAGCTAAGGTCGCTCTTTGATTGCCAGCAGCGATCGCTTGATTAATCTCTCTCATATCCCCTGAAATACCTGAAACTCCTTTTAAACCAGACTCTTGATTGAGTAGGCGATTTACAGCCTCTACATCTAAGCCGTATTCCTGTAGCAGGTACAGGGGAATCTGGGGATCGATCGAGCCACAACGAGTCCCCATCATCAATCCTTCTAGAGGAGAAAACCCCATCGTCGTATCTACACAGATTCCGTCTTTAATCGCAGCCAAAGAGCAACCATTCCCTAAATGACAAGTGACAATTTTTAATGACTCAAGAGGCTTGTGTAAAATTTGTGCTGCACGATTGGCGCAATATTGATGGCTGATCCCATGAAATCCATGTCGTTGTATTCCTTGTTCGTACCATTCGTAGGGAAGAGGATAAACCTTGGCGGATTCAGGGATAGTGGTGTGAAATGCCGTATCAAATACCGCCACTTGAGGCACATTTGGTAACAATGTTTCTATTGTCTCAATTCCTGCTAAATGAGCAGGGTTATGGTTAGGAGCAAGGGGAATCAAATCGGCGATCGCTTTTTTTACCTCTGTCGTAATTACCGTTGCTTGGCTGTATTTTGCGCCACCATGTACTACTCGATGACCCACGAGATCGATGTCTTCGAGGCTGTTTAAAACCCTAGTTTCTCCTTGAATTAAAGTCTCCAAGAGAACTTCTAGTCCAGTTTCTGTCGCCGTCACCTCTATTTTTTGCTCATGCCCATGACTTTTAACCGTCAACAGGCCTGTTTCCTGGGCTACTGTCCAATCCAGATGAGCCTTCCACAAAGGTTCTGTCGGGATATCAGGCAAAAAATCCCCTAGACTATAAAGACAACTTTTTTGACTACTAGAGCCAGCATTGAGAACCAAAACCATCATGACAATAATTAAATTGAGATCTAGATTTAGATTTACGTATCGAGAGCTTAGAGCTTAGAGCTTAAAGCTTAAAGCTATATGCGTAGCGGTATCCTTTAGGACGAACTAACCACGGAATCTAATCAACTGACAACGGCTGTAAGATGAGAGCGATCGCTTAACTTGATTAGTTTTGGCCCTTGGGGGCAAAATTCCACCATACTCACCGCCGCGACAGGAAGATCAAGGCGATCGCGATAACGTCCCACATCTATTCCCAGTAGAGAACACAACATGATTCTGATGGTGGCTTTATGGGAAACTACCAACACGTTACCATTCTGATAGGTTTTTTCAATTTCTTCAATCACTTCAGAACTGCGACGAGCAATATCAATAGCTCTTTCTCCCTCTGGAGGAGCATTCCAACCAGGTTCCGCTTGCCACTTCACATAGCGATCGTGATCTTGCTGACTAACTTCTGCGGGGCTTTTTCCTTCCCACTGCCCAAAGTTAATTTCCTTAAGACCATCCCTGAGCTGCATCTCCATACCGATCATGGCGCACAGAGGTTTAGCTGTTGCGATCGTGCGAATCATGGGGCTAGAGAACACTGCCGTCCACTCGATATCCGAATAGGCGAGGGCAAAGTCTTTTGCCATCATTGCTCCTTCTGTAGTCAATTCCACATCAGAAGTTCCACAAAAACCACCTGTTTTACTAGCAAGGGTTTCCCCATGACGCACAAAATAAAGATTTAGAGTCATT
>JBEANW010000149.1:0-3636 GCA_041165225.1 Cyanobacteriota bacterium
ACGCTAAACAGATTCCTTTTGCTCAAAACTTGCTCAAAAGTAACTATAGCTGAGGGCTGAACGGAAGAGAAGCGGGTACATACATACCCCAATTTATTAAGCGGCGTTGCTGAATGAGTAATCCTTACTCACTTTTTACTCACTTAGTCTGTAAAGGTTAATGAGTAAGTGTTCGAGACAACTCTACAGCGTTGCAGAAGGTCAATAAGCAGGTTCAAATCCTGTCATCTCGATACTTCAAAGCCTTACTCTGGAAACTTTTATCCGCTTTTGACCCTACAGGGTAGCGCCTCCAGGAAGATTTCAACTTACAGGCGAAAATTGGCGCATTGATTGAAGCAGACGATCAAAATATGCTTTTAGCTCATCTTGTGATGTCGGCGCAAAATGCTGAAGACTAAACACTTGCAACTGTTCCAATCCTAAAATCATTGCCCCCAAAGGTACTTGTAACTCTTGATAAAGCTGCTCCATGTAGCCCAAACCGCGATCGCTGGTATAGTCCAAGCGTTGTCCACTGACACCATAGCTAATACATCGCAGAAAGTGCCAAAAGTCCCGCCAACAAGCTTCCGCCCGCAGGTGTGGATATAAATCTCCTCCAGGTTCGGTAATGCCTGGATTAGCCTCTAACACCACGGCTCTGGCATTAGAAACTATCTCCACTACGTTATCCCGCAATACTTTTCCTTGGGCTAAATTTGAAGCTAAATCAGGAGCGATCGCCTGGATCTGAGCAATATCTTCATCAGTTAAATATCTACTCTCATTATCTGCTGATTGGAAGATCGCCACTACCGACTCAGGGTAATCTGACCAGTCAAAACTAACAATACGGGACTTGATGATTAATTCTTTTACTTTCTCACTCAGCATTATTTGATCCTTCAGGTTCGGACATATCTATCATATGTATATAGATATATTCACTATATATCTTCCTCCAGACAGCCATTGAAGAGTAACAAGATCAAGTAAAAATCAGTTTATGGATATCGAACAAATCAAAAATGCCCTCCAAGATGCCGATCCTCAGCAAAGAATGAAGGGAATTCGAGAACTCAGGAATTATGAAGCGGATCAGGCTACGCCATTGTTGTTGAATCATGTCAACGACCAAGAATTTTTAGTCCGTTCCTTTGTGGCGATGGGTTTAGGTCGAAAACAAAGCGATGCTGCTTTTGAGGCTCTATTGACCATGATTAACCAAGATCAAGACCCTAATGTTCGCGCAGAGGCTGCCAATTCTCTTTCCTTCTATGGTGAAGTTGCTGTGCCTTATCTGAGGGCAATGTATGAGTCTGACGATCATTGGCTAGTGCGTCGTAGCATCATTGCTGCCCTAGTGGATCTGAAAAGTTCTCAAGAATTATTAGAAATCTGTGAAATTGGTCTAACAGGAGAAGATGAACCCGTGATGGAATCCTGTATTAGTGCTTTAGGTTTGTTAACGGGATCACCCCAAGCATCCGCAGCTTTAGAATTGCTCCTAGCTTTGGTGGCAGATCCAGCTTGGCGAATTCGTCTCCAGGTAGCTAAATCTTTGGGTCGATATGACCAGCCAGAAGCGATCGCAGCTTTAAGCAAACTCAAGACAGATCCCGACCATCGAGTGGTGGGAGCCGTCTTGGAAACCATGATTTAAATCTAGATCGATAAAAAAATGACTCTTTGATAAAATACTTAGAGAAACATTAAAAAATATTACAAAATTCCTTAAATGAAATTATTGGTAGTTGGCGCAACTGGCACCTTGGGTAGACAGGTAGCTCGGCAGGCTTTGGATGAAGACCATGAGGTACGTTGTTTAGTACGGAATCCCAACAAGGCAATTTTTCTCAAAGAATGGGGGGCAGAAATAATCAAAGGCGATCTTTGTGATCCCTCGACTCTTGCTCCTGCTTTAGAAGGTGTTGATGCTGTGATTGATGCTGCGACCGCCAGAGTTACCGATAATCTCCGAGCCAGGGATGTGGATTGGTTAGGTAAAGTTAATTTAATCCAGGCGACTAAAGCTGCGGAAGTAGATAGATATATCTTTTTCTCCGTGCTGAATGCGGATCAATATCCTGAAGTACCACTGATGGACATTAAGCGCTGCACAGAAGCATTTTTGGCTGAGTCTGGCTTAAATTATACGGTGCTGCAATTGGCTGGCTTTATGCAGGGTCTAATTAGCCAATATGCCATACCGATCTTAGAAGAACAGGTTGTGTGGGTATCAGGAGAAAGTACGCCCATCGCCTATATGAACACTCAAGATATCGCCAAATTCGCTGTTCGTGCTTTATCAGTGGCTGAAACTGCCAAGCAAACTTTTCCTGTGGTGGGAACAAAAGCTTGGGGTGCCTATGAAATTATGAACCTTTGTGAAAATCTCTCAGGTAAGAATACCAGAATTTCTCGCGTGTCTTTATTCGTCTTAGGAATTCTGCGTCGGATTACCCGCTTTTGTGAATGGGGACAAAATACCGCAGATCGCCTCATGTTTGCTGAGGTTTTAGCTAGCGGGAAACCCCAAGATGCGCCGATGGAGGAAGTTTATCAAACTTTTGGCTTAAATCCTCAAGAAACCACCACTTTAGAGGAGTACATGCAGGAATACTTTAGCCGCATTATGAAAAAACTCAAAGAGATTGATTACGAGAAAAACAAAGGGAAAAAGAAAAAAGGCACAATTCCCTACCGTAATCAGTTTTAGTAAAAATATTAAAACCTACAAAGAGACGGGCAAATGCTTGTCTCTTTGTGTTTTGAAAGCTTTCTTAGCTAGTCTAAAGAATGAACATTAGTTCCTAATTTTTCAGTCGTTTTCCCTGAATATTAGGAATCTTTGCCCTCAGACTGTTAAAATTTGTAAGGCTTATATAAAATTTGCTACATGGGATTAACGCGCGCAAGGATTGCAGTGGACGCTATGGGGGGAGACTTTGCCCCTGATGAAATTGTTGCTGGAGCAATCCAGGCTTCAGCAGAATTAGGCGTAGATGTCCTACTGGTGGGAGATGAGCAACAGATAAACTCTCAGGTTAAGAAACACGGTGGTCAGGATTCAAAACACGTCAAGATAATTCATGCAGAAGACGTGATTACCATGAAAG
Organism: Cyanobacteriota bacterium; assembly: GCA_041165225.1. Lineage (GTDB taxonomy): Bacteria > Cyanobacteriota > Cyanobacteriia > Cyanobacteriales > Xenococcaceae > Waterburya. Next base: position 3,102 of record JBEANW010000149.1, read on the forward strand.
AAGAACCTTTAATGGGGATTCGTCGTAAACCCAAAGCTTCGATTAACGTGGCGATGAATTTAGTCAAGCAGCAGGAAGCTGATGCCGTAGTTTCAGCAGGTCATTCTGGGGCAGCAATGGCATCGGCACTGTTGAAGTTAGGAAGAATTAAAGGTATCGAACGTCCTGCCATTGGTGCAGTTTTACCGACAATTATTCCTAATAAATCGGTGATAGTCTTAGACGTTGGGGCGAATGTCGATTGTAAAGCCAAATATTTGGAACAGTTTGCCCTGATGGGGACGATTTATAGCCAATATGTTTTAGGTCGCTCAGAACCTAAAGTTGGTTTATTGAACATCGGCGAGGAGTCTTCTAAGGGTAATGATTTAGCATTGTCTACTCATAAACTACTGACTGATAATCCCCAAATCCCTTTCTTGGGGAATGCTGAAGGCAGAGATGTTTTGTCGGGAGAGTTTGACATTATTGTCTGTGATGGGTTTGTGGGTAATGTGGTGCTTAAGTTTGCCGAAGCCATTGGGGAAGTGATGCT
>JBEANW010000150.1:0-5605 GCA_041165225.1 Cyanobacteriota bacterium
ACCTATAACAATAACAGCGGGAGAAATCGATATTTCTGCGGTTTTGTCTACTATATCGGTTAACGTACCCCAATAAATCTGCTGTCGTGGTTTGCCACAGTGACGAATAATCGAGATTGGTTCATCAGGCGATCGCCCGTTTGTCAATAAATTATCGATGATTTGGGGTAAAGATCGTCCTCCCATCAAAATCACTAAGGTGTCAATTCTAGCTAAGACTGACCAATCTAAGTCTTCGGGTTGATGCCCGCTCAACACCACAAAACCACGGCTTAAATTTTTGTCTGTTAGGGGAATTCCTGCTAACAAGGGTGCTGCTAAAGCCGAAGAAATCCCAGGCACTAATTCAAAATCACAGTTGGCTTGTTGTAAGGCGGCAATTTCTTCATTCGCTCGTCCAAAAATAAACGGATCGCCACTCTTGAGCCTGACGATCTGTTTCCCCTGGAGGCAATAGGCGACTAATAGCTGATTAATCGTTGTTTGAGATGTACTAGCTTGACCACCTCGCTTGCCCACGCAGATTTGCAGACAGCTAAAGGGAACTAACTTAAGCAGAGAATCATCCACCAAGGCATCGTAAATCAGCACCTCAGCAACGGTCAGTAACTGTTTACCCCTGACGGTTAGATAATCCTCATTACCAATCCCCGCTCCAACCAAATAGACTTTTCCAGACTGAATCATACTACTCTATATAAATCTATTAAATTAACGATTGACTATAGCGATCAACTTCGGCAACTAGCTCTGGGTTCATAGTTAACACCAATTCTCGCGCATTAACTGGAGACATGAAAAGATCCATTCTAATAACTAGAAGCTCTTAACCCTATATTTCCCTGACCCCCACACCCACACCCCTAACACAACCCAAGTCTCTCGCTATATTCGAGAATTGGTATAATTCAAAGAAGATGAGTGTTTAATTTTATACATTGTCTTTGAGATTTACTTGCGTGTATTTACTTATATTAAGCTGTCATATTAAGTGTTAGTATAAATTACAAATTTAGAATGTTCTTTAAGGCTATTTTGAACAGATTTAATCAAGCAATTAATTCGTCAACAGTAAGTAACATGATAAAAATACTAGAACTTTTAGAAAATCCACCTTTGATCCATGAAGAAGCTTCAGGTAAATTAACTTCATGGCAATTGTCTGATCAAGTTCTTTATTATATCAATGAAAATGTTGATGAAAACTCTATCACTTTAGAAACAGGAGCAGGAGTTAGTACTATTCTTTTTGCTCTTAAATCTTCTCATCATACTTGTATTAGCCCTAGTCAAGAACAAATTGATCGGATTAAGAAGTATTGTCAAGAGCATCAAGTAAGTACCGACAAAATTGACTTTAAAATAGATTTTTCAGAGAAAGTTTTGCCCTCTTTAGATATTGATAACATCGACCTGATTTTGATTGACGGCTCTCATGCTTTCCCAATCCCCTTCATTGATTGGTTCTATACATATCAAAAATTAAAAGTAGGAGGGAAAATGATTATTGATGATACCCAGCTATGGACAGGTCTAGTTTTAAAGCAATTTTTGTCTTTAGAGCCAGAATGGCAAATAAATCGAAATTCTCCTCCAAGATCGGCAATATTTACCAAGATTAAAAAGTATGCTGAAGCAAAATGGTATGCACAGCAACCCTTCGTTGTCAAAAACAGCTATTTCTTAGTTTTCACTGCTAAGGTGAAAATCTTTTTTCAGCTTCTAGCAGACAAAAAGTTTGATAAGCTAACCAAACTGATTTTCAACCAAGTTAATCAACTAAGAACTCGATGAGACTAACTGGCGTATTCTAAATAGCTCTTCAGCATAGTGAATATGACCTGAAATAAACTGGGGTTCTCTCGTGGTTAATAGCTTGAGGGCGCTAATTACCTTGCTTTCCAGATGTTGTTTTTTGCCTTCTTGATAGTTATGCCAAAAAACCTTACCTGCGGAACTGCTGTTTAATTCACACAAAACGTAAAATATTAACTATTGCTTTCTATTTTACAATCGGTACATCTTAGATTAGAAAATGTGTATTGATAGCTCAGGTGAAACTCATGACTACTCACTTTATTACTGCTGAAATTGACCTCCAAGAAAATCCAGTTAAGTTAAACGAAGAGATTCAATCCAGGCTAGAACAGTCGGGAAAACCCCTTCGTTGGGCAGTTACTAAAATCGATCGCGAACAGCAAACGGCAACGGTAGAAGCTATTGTGACCAGAGAAAGTTAAGTCTTAGTAGCAAGCAAATAAATGATATCCCCCTTCACGGTTGTTCTTATTGTTCCCACAGGAGTAGGTGCAGCTATCGGTGGTTATGCGGGAGATGCCCTTCCCGTTGCCAGAGCGATCGCCCAAACGTGCGATCGCCTAATTACCCATCCGAATGTCTTGAATGGCGCACAGCTTTATTGGCCCTTGGATCATACTTACTATGTTGAGGGTTATGGTTTGGATCGTTTTGCTGCCCAGGAATGGGGGTTGCGTCCCGTCAGGCAAAATAAAGTCGGATTACTCTTGGATTGTGGTATCGAACCAGAATTACGTCTGCGACATCTCCAGGCAGCAGATGCCACCAGAGCGACTTTAGGGCTGAACCTAACGGACTATGTAGTAACAGACGCTCCTTTAGGGGTAGAACTACATACTGCCGATTCTGGGGCAAGTTGGGGGACAATTGGTAATCCTGGTAGTTTGCTCAGAGCAGCGGAGAAGCTGATTAAGCAGGGAGGAGCGGAAGCGATCGCCGTTGTTGCTCGTTTTCCCGATGATCCTAGTGAATCCCTCCAAAATTACCGTCATGGTTCAGGAGTAGATCATTTAGCAGGGGCAGAAGCAGTGATTTCTCATTTAATTGTGCGCCAATTTCAGATTCCTGCTGCCCACGCCCCAGCCCTGCTGCCTTTACCCGTAGATCCAGATATATCCCCCCGCGCTGCTGCGGAAGAATTGGGCTATACTTTTCTGCCCTGTGTGTTGGTGGGTTTGAGTCGCGCCCCCCAGTTTATTACTGATCCCTCTCCATCTAACTCCCCTGACACTATTTGGTCTGATACGGTAGATGTCGTGGTAGTTCCCTATAGTTCCTGTGGTGGGAGTGCCATTCTTAGTTTGGCTAATCAAGCCCAAATTATTGCCGTCACCAATAACACCACCCAAATCCAAGTTCCGCCCGAACCATTAGGCATTAAGGTAACGCCAGTGAATTCTTATCTAGAAGCTTTAGGCGTGATCGTTGCCCTGCGGGCGGGGATTGACTTTCGAGTATTAAATCCTGCTATATCTACTCTGCGGAGCTTATAAAAACTGTGGCAAACCCCAAAACTCCTGAATTAGAACCCCTGAGCCGTAATCAGATCCTGATCTTTATGGGCATCACCGCCATTGTTTTATTGGCGATCGCCAAAATTTGGCAAAAGTTAGGGAGAGTGCGGCTACTACCAGTTCAATTTAATACTCAAGCTCTATTCTGGAGTCTTGGTCTAGCAGCAGGAATTACCATCGCCAGTAGTCTTATTTATCGTCTTTGGCCAGCTTATCGTCGCAGCGCCGATATTTACCTGGAAATGGTGATCAAACCTTTGGAGTGGACTGATTTGATTTGGTTGGGATTATTACCTGGCTTGAGTGAGGAGCTACTGTTTCGAGGGGTGATGCTACCTGCTTTAGGGCTAAATCTGCTTGCAGTATTGGTTTCCAGCGTTCTGTTTGGAGTTTTACATCTGAGTGGCAATGGACAATGGTCTTATGTGTTGTGGGCGGCGATCGTCGGTTTTGCGTTGGGATACTGTGCTTTGGTTACAGGGAACTTGGTAGTTCCTGTGGTTGCTCATATAATTACTAACCTGGTGTCTGGTTTGCTCTGGAAAATCAAATACTGGCAGAAGCAGCAAACGAATGTTGAAGATGAACTCTAGTAACTAAATAAGCAACTAATACAGTAACTAACGCCGAATGAAAAAGCAGTGGAAAATTGCTCTTTGCCTATTATTGATTAGTATTCTAGTCCGTTTTCCATATTATTTTATCGATGTCATCAATTGGGATGAAAGTACCTTTATTTTGATGGGGCAATCTCTCCTCGATGGGCATCTTCCCTATACAGAACTCTGGGATATTAAACCACCTTTAGCATTTGTCGCTTTCGCTTTCTTTATCATGGTCTTGGGGAAAAGCATTATTGCCATTCGCTTCGCTGGGACGTTATGTGTTTTTCTCACATCCTGGTTTGTCTATGTAATTGGTAGAGAGCTTGGCGATCGCTCTGTAGGGATCTTGGCGGGAATTATCACTATTTTCGCAATGTCCTTGATCCGTGGCGGACAGTCTACTATGACGGAACACCTTGCTTGTGTCTTACTTATAGGGGGCTTGGCTTGGTTAATTACCAGAACTATGACTCCTGGGGTGCTATTCCTGGGAGGCGTATTGCTAACAGGGGCAACCTTAGTGAGACTGAATCTAGCTTACGCAGTGATCGGAGTTGGCATTTGGCTGTTATATAGCAAATTCAAACATCAGACAGTTAATTGGTGGGGAATAGCAGCCTATTGTCTTGGTAGTTTTAGTTTAATATTTCTCACTTATCTTCCCTACCTAATCACAGGAGACGGCGTAATCTGGTTTAATTCTGTCGTGTTAGCTCCCCTCGGCTATTCTGCTTCGGAAGAACAGCTGGGAACAAGGACAAAAATATTATCCGCTTGTTTGATATTTGCTACTCTCAGTCAACTTTGGCAAAGAACTTCAGGCAAGAACCAGCAGGAATTTGGTTTATTACAGGTATTGCTTTTTGCTACAGTAATTTCCATTATTCGAGGCGGGGAATTTCATAAGCATTACTATATTCAGCTTACCCCTCTATTAGCCTTAACCATTGCCCTCTTTTGGGGTAGATTATCCAGTCAAATAGGTCGCTTAATCATTGTCGGATTGGCTGCTGCGGGTTTAATGTTTTTCGTCCAACCCATTTATGGTCAATATCAGCTTATTGGCGATCGCCTAATGTCAGGAAAATCTTTGAATTATGGCGTGTCCTACGAAATTGTCGAATATTTACAGCAACATAATCCTGAACAGCGACCTGTATATATGATGCGCGATCATCTAATTTACTGGCTCATGGATCTGAAACCTCTAAGTAAAGTAGTCACCCATCCTTCTAATATTGCTAAGGATTATTTATTAAAATACATCGAGGGGGCAGAAGTCTCTACGGTAGCAGAGTTAAGCAAAATATTGGCGAAAAAGCCGAAATTTATAATTAGAGAAATAGAGCCATCTTATATTGAGGATCAGCCCCAGGCAAATCAATTATTAAAGCAAGTTTTAGCTACGGAATATAAATTAGTTAAGCAAATTGATGATCTCCAAATCTATCAAATTCGCTAAAGTGCCAGGAAAGCGATCGCACTTATATATCTAAACCGATTAAAAAAGCGATCGCTATAAGAAGTTAGGTGTGAGGTTTAAGTTTAAAGATTAAGTTCCTAAATAAAATCTTGAAATGACTTAATTTCTGGGCTTATTTTTGATTATTTCTGATCTTCAAGCCAATTAGATTAAATAGTTATGTTGAAATTTTGTTGATCAGTATT
>JBEANW010000151.1:0-2620 GCA_041165225.1 Cyanobacteriota bacterium
GGTGTAACTTTATTTTTATTCCTCATGAGACGGTTTAACTGAATCTCAAAACTTCAGGTACTGCGGTAATCTGCCAGCAAAGTACCTGCCGCTAGGATTTGTTGCTCATGCTCTATTTCCCGCCAAGGTTCTTTCAGGGCTGCTGCTTCCCAGTTACGCATAGAGGTAAGCGCTAATAACCGAGTTGCATAACCTAATGCTGGTTCACTTAGAGGAATGCTGAATGTCTGGACTCGAAAGGCTACGGGGGCAAAAAATGCGTCAACGGCTGTGAATTTATCCCCGGCTAGGAAAGGGCCACCAAATCGACGCAGCCCCTCACACCAAAGCTCATCAATACGGTCAACATCGTGCTGTAAATTGAAGGAAATATCGTCTAATTGAATCCGAAGACCGCAATTCATGGGACAGTCTTGACGCAATGCACTAAATCCTGAATGCATTTCTGCTGCTGCGGCACGGGCAAAGGCTCTTGCTGTAGAATCTTCTGGCCAAATGCCATTCTGTTTTTCGGCTAGGTACTCGGCGATCGCCAAGGAATCCCAAACCACTAGCCCATCATCGTGCAAGCAGGGCACTTTTCCGGTAGGAGAAAAGGCTCTAAAGTCCTCCCAGCTAGAACCTTCTGCAAAGGGGATGATTTTCTCCTCAAAGAGAATTGAGAATTCTTGCATTAAGACCCAAGGGCGCAATGACCAAGATGAGTAGTTTTTATTGGCGATATAGAGCGTATACATAACGATCTCACTTTAATTTCGATATCCAACGGAGAGCATCGTCAGCGCGAGTAGAGATAAAAAACGCAAGCCATAGCGGGTTCAAGCAGAGCGCCTGTGTGGATACACCTGTTAGACAGGGTAATTCTAGTATAGAACCCATTTGACATCTTAAGATGCGGCTGCAAGCCTCTTAACCATTAGCCTAACGAAGCAAAGGTTAATCTTAGTCGTTGCATTCGATAAGGTTCGTTCAAAGTTCTTCGTTAGGATTTTACATCTTTCCATCCAAGCATTCGAGCGTTCAACAACCCATCGAGCAATTGCTGGGACAAATCCAGATTTTCCCTGTTCTGCCTTCTCCTGTTTTGAGGGCTTGGTCGAGAGTTCAAACTTGATTTTCGTCATAATTTGGGGATAAACCTTCTCCAATTCCTCAGCCAAATGTTCAGGATGATAACCGTGGTCTAACAGGATAGTAATCTTTGGGATGTTGACGGGTTTGGACTTGAAATAATCGATGTTGAGCGTCAACATTTCAATCAATCCTGCATCATCGGAGACATTGGCACGGGTGCAGTGAGTGAAGAACGGAAATCCAAGTGTATCAATGGCTAGATGTCTTTTAATCCCATTCGTTGATTTGTAGAAACAGTACCCTTTGGAGTCTACACTGGCATTACAGGTATTTTTTACAGCTTGGGAGTCAATGATGATTAATGTCGTCCATTTGGGCTTTTTTTTACCTGTTCACGAACTTGTCCATGCAAGACACTCATCAATGTTTCGATGACGCCTGCTTCCCGCCATTGCTTGTAGTGCCAATAGACCGTCGAGTAGGGTGGAAGGTCTTTGGGCAAGTCTTCCCAGTTGCACCCATTCTTGAGTTGATAGAGTATCCCATCGACGATCTCTCGTTTTGTCCAATTGGGAGGTCGTGTCCGTTTCTTCATTGGTATTGCCTGAAGTAACAGCGGTTCAAAAATTTCCCATTCTTCATCGGTGAAACTGCTGGAATATGCCATTATGACTGGATTAGAGGGGGCTTTAGCACCTTAATTCAAGTTCCGTAAGATGTCAAATGGGTTCTATAATGCTCCTAGGGAGATATTTTGTGATCGCAACTCCTCCTCTCAAGTATTAGCTCTAGAGAATTTGAGTGACGTTTTATCTGAAACTGCAAGATCATCAATAAAGAGTGTAGAAACGTTAATCTCAAAATAAGGAGCGATCGCACCCAACCCCCTTCACACAAGGCGATCGCCCCAGCCCTTACCAACGGCTTGCCTTATCATTAGATTCCTAAAAGCGATCACCTTCATCCAGCCCACCTGACGGGTGAAAATGTGCGCCTTCCCCACAGGTGCGCGGGGTTGGGAAAACTTTGCCAGGATTGGCTAGTTCCTTGGGATTAAAGGCATGACGCACCCACTGCATCGTTTCTAAATCTATCTCGGAAAACATATTTGGCATGTAGCAGCGCTTATCGGCCCCGATGCCGTGCTCCCCTGAAATGCTGCCGCCTACATCAACGCAGAGCTTTAGGATCTCGCCCCCTAGCTCTTCGACGCGCTGAAACGCTCCTGGCACGGATTCATCGTACAAAATCAGTGGGTGGAGATTGCCATCCCCAGCGTGAAAAACATTGGCGATGGAGAAATCAAATTTCTTACCCAGGGCCTCAATTTCTCTTATCACATGGACAAGCTGCGTGCGTGGAATCACCCCATCCTGGACAAAGTAATTGGGGCTAAGTTTGCCCGCTGCTGCAAAGGCGGCTTTGCGACCTTTCCAAAGTCTCAGCCGTTCTTCGGGGTCTGTGGCGGAGGTAATACTGCGAGCGCCGTTGTTTTGGCAGATACTGCGCACGCGATCGCTACTGGCCAAAACTTCCACCGCCAACC
>JBEANW010000152.1:0-8391 GCA_041165225.1 Cyanobacteriota bacterium
AATTATGCGGAATCACCACAATGACAACTGACCTTCACTAACAGGACTACATCTACTGCGATGTAAATCTAGATGACAGGCTGCACAGACGCACATCAAATTAGATAATCGGTTATCTTGAGTGTCATGATTGCGATGATGAACCTGCAAAATATCCGCCGTCCACTCAGAACGAGTCAAATTTAGGGGTCTTTCCCCTGGCTCGTAACACTTCTTCCCGCAGCAACTACATCGCCATCGTGCAGCTTCTTTTACTGATAATGCTAGGCTGTTCCAATTATTTGGGTAAAAACTGGGATTTACGGGCATTTTAAATAGTCGCGATCGCACTTATGATTTTATCTTACCGTAGAGAAGCGATCGCCAATATCATTTTTTCAAAGAAAATAATACTATTATTGTGTAAATTTTATTGATAGCATTTTGTGAATACGTTTCAGTACCATTAATAAAGTAAATATGAATACAAATAAAAAGTAATAAACTAAAAAAGATAATAAATTAAGATACCAAACATAGTTTATATTTATAAATAATGCTAGTAATAAAAATATTGAAAGAATAGAGATTAAAATACAAAAAGAAATATTAAAATAAAGTTCCTCTAGTGCATCTCGAATATTCTTGTTGCTGTTACCTTGTTTATCTACTAAATCAAAAACTATTAGCAATAGATTTAACAGTAAGCCAGCAAATATAGAAAAGGATGTAACTAATATATTAGCAATATCTTTGTTAAGTAAATTGCGAAAATAGATTAGTACTAAAGATAATAATAATGGTAATAGTATAAACAATACAACATCAGGTACATGAATTTTATTTGTCCTCTGATTTTTCAAAGTAGATAAATGCTTCTCTACTATTTCTATTACGTTAATTTTATTAAACATAATCTAATTGTTAGATAATTGTTGATCGCCATAAATTTGTTGGCAAACATCTGCTAGATAAAACCAAAAAGTAGATTTGAGAGAATCAATAGTAGGATGTCCAGTTACAGGATCTATTGCAAGCTCATCTGTAATATCTATTGAATTATTAAAATCATCACAATTTTCTAAATCTATGGTTTTAGTTGTTTGACCTATTTTAAGTTCTATTTTTACTCTGTCATAATCTTTTACTTCTTCTAGCTCAAATAATTGTTTAACTCCTTGTTTGTTTGAAATAGCTTGCCTTACTTTATTAAATATGGGTAAATTTGATGCTCTGAAAGTTGTTTCTTTGGTAATATTCATATCTTCTTCTATATGAGTATCTGACAATGTATCAAATTTATCGCTAGAGAATTTGTACTTAATAAACTTTAATTTAGTTATTTTACTTTTAGACAAAAATTGGTCTAGTAATTGACTGGGAATTAGCTTGTTAATATCAACAGAAATACCATCATATTTATCAGACGTAAAGTCTCTCAATACTTTAGATAAAGCTTTCTTAGTTTCATATCTACCTATATTTTCTATTAAAAAAACACCCTCGTCTCTATCTTTAGGAAGATAAAATAAAAAATAAAAAGGTAGTATTTCTGCATCATCTTGATTTCTTAAATATGAAGTTTTTTGAGTTTTTATATTGACTAATTTGCTATTTATTCCATATAAACCACTATCAACAACACCAGTAATAATTCTTTTATTTTTATTTACATCAATCTGATTTACTTGTATAGTAAGCTGTGGCGCATTTAAATTGCATTAACAGCATTGCCTTTGTTTTTCAATTTTCTGTCCCAATTAATAATTAACTCTCCCTGATTCAGAAGTTGATGTAAAATAGATTCTAGTTGCTCAATAGATTTAAAAAGACGATGAGCTAAAAATTCCTTGGCTGAATACCACACTAACTCTGCAATATTATAATCTGGACTATAGGGAGGTAAAAATTCTAGAATCAAGTTGGGCATTTTTCGAGCAATTTTTTGAAGAATATCTTCTTTCTTATGAAAACTTGCATTATCTAGAATAACGAGAATTTTTGTCCCCTTAATCTCAAAATCTTCTGATGCATTGCCTTCGGATATCCACTCATTTTTAACTTCTTGATAAAGTACCTTTAAAGTTGAATAAAAATTATCTCCATCTCCTTTAGGCACAAAATCTACTACTCTTTTCTTATCCGAATAGCGAACAGCACCCATCACATTTACTCTACCTTTTCGTCTTTGACCAGTCACCTTTTTCCGAGAACCTTTTTTACCCCAAAGCTTCCTTCTTAAGACTCTCAAACTAAATCCACTTTCATCCCAAAACCATATCTGTAATAGCTTTGATTTTTCTTGACTAATTCTTATGTATTCTTCTAGTTTCTTTTTAAAAAGTTTTCTTGTTTCTGGATCTTGTTTATCCTCTAGGCTATACTTTGCCCAAAGGTAAACGTACTTTTTTTGGGCTAATATTCGTCTAATTTGCGAACTACTTAACTTAATTTCCGTTTTCTCGTCTAAATAAGTTGCTAGTCTTTTTGCCGTCCATCTTCCAAATTCATATCCTAATTCTTCAGGGTTAATGTCTACTGTTTTTAACAATAAGTCAATATATTCTTCTGTCGCTTTATGATAATTTCCTGACATTCTCTCATCTTTGAGACTCTCAAGATTTTCTGGATCGCCATGAACACACCAATATGCTATTTTTCTTAATGAACAACCCAAAAAATTAGCAATTTCTTTTTGTGTTTTGCCATCATTGAGCAATAGTAAAACTAAGATTCTTTCTCTAATTTCTGGATGTTCATGTTCTTTTAACTCTTTTTGCAGCTTTATTTGTTGCTCTTGACTTAGAAATCCTTTGACTGGCATTATTCACAACTATTGATTCTATTTCCTATTTTTATAATATGCGTTTTAGATGCATTACAGCTTAGTTAGACTACAGCGACGACAACCATCTATCTTCTTGTTGAATTATGCGCTATTTAAGTCACGTCAGTTTTAACAAGTAAACTAAAAAACTGCCACCGTAATTACTGTGAAGATATTAATTAATTGCACTTAATCTTCAGGAGCTTAATTTTTCCCTCAAGGTCAATATTTTGTTGTTCAAGTAATTGATGATCACCCTGTAATAAATTTAGCTTGTTTTGAGCTTTTACAAAGATATTTTTACAAGCCTGTAAGCTTTTATTTTGACTATCAATTTGTTGTTTATTAGTACAACTCTTAACAAACTGAGAAATTAATCCCTTATACTTCAGCTTTAGCTCTTGCAGTCCCTGATTTAATTCAGCTTTAAGACTATAAATTTCGCGATCGCATTCTTGTAGTTGTTGATTTAATTTGGCAATCTCGCTATTCTTTTGGGCAATCTCTAGCTCTTTCTGCTTTAAAATAGTATCTGCTTTAATGGCTACCAATTCTCCTTGGCATTCACTTTTGATTGTGGCGATGGCTTGGTTTTGTTCAGCAATAATCTGCCGAAGATTGCCAATTTCTAAAGATTGCTGTTCAACATTCAATTCTTTCTGGGTAATTAATATTTGATAGCTAGATTGAATCCATTGGTGCTGTTTCCGTACCGCTCTTCTAGTGGCTTCATATTTGACACTATTCAAAATTGCTTCTTTTAAATAGCCATAGTACTGCTCTTTAATTTTATTGAGAATTGAATTATAGTTAGTCCCCAAATGACGAAGTTCATCACAGCTTGCCTGAATATAATTAATGGGACTACCATTTCTAGAGTCCATAAAATAAGCACTATAACCTACACCTTGAGGAGAAAAGCAAATAATCTGATCCTGCCAAGTTTGAACAATAATTTGTAAGCTATTTTGTTTGTCTATTGTTTGATTGTTTATCGTGGAATCGATCATAGTAATTATTGATAAATTTGACTCGTAAAATCCCCTAATCCCCTAATCCCTAACCATGCCAGACAATCTAATCAATGGGGCTATATTTAAGCAGTTGACTCAACTCATGTTGAGCTAAAAATTGTTCTAACCACGCTCTTTTTAGCAGATCCAAGGTGGAAGCCTGAGTTGCTAAAGTGTACTCCCACTGCGCTCCTTTCCACCAGCTAATATAACTGGCTAGATCATCATAGGCTTCGGCTACTGCGGTTTCTCCTGTAAGCTGATGATAGTTTTGCTGATGAATTGCCACAATAAAACCTTGAACATCCTGTTTGAACTTGACAAATTCCTGGGAATCTTTGGTTAAATTGTCGATCGCATAAGCGCATTGCGACCAAGAAATTTTGGTACGAAAGTCATACTGATCATTTTTAAAGATGGGAAAAGCTAGTTTTAATTCCGTCAGACTGTCAACCTGTCCCAAATCATAGGTCTTAGCTCTAATTATGCGTAGGGGAAAGCGATCAGGATGAGCCTTAATTTCCCAACTAGAAATTAGCTCTAAATACTGGTAATTCTTAATTGCAGCCAACCTTTCCAAGTCACTTTGAGATAATCCCAACTGCAAGCAGCGTTGATACTCCCCCTCTAAAGCTGACAAAGTAGAATTCAATCTAACCGTTACTAACCCTGCGACCTGGTATTGCTTTAATCTTCGTTGCAGGTCTGTATATTTCATCTCTTAAATATTAATTTATTAATTTTAGGAGTAATTTGAGAACTAAGGCTTGAGAGCCAAGAACTTGAATTAACACAAACTTAATCTCAGGTATAACTCCAAAACTCATGGGGTCGCAACCTATATAGCAATTCTCAGATCCATAAGGTACTACTTTTCTCCTTTCCCCCAGGTTTAAGACAAAAAATAATCCGAGACTTTCAGGCGATCAGGTAAAATGACAAATAATCAATCATAAAAAACGAAATTTTACAGGAGATCTTCACATGGGTGGTGCGATCGCGTTTCTACTAATCATTGGCTTGTATATAGGCATTGCTTCAGGTTTGTATTTAGGTTTGCGTAAGTTCAACATCATTTAATTCAACTAATCATCTACCGCTAGTATTTATAAAGCATCGTTAGATCTGACGGTGCTTTTTGAGTTAAGTTGGCTAGTACGGTTTGCTTAAAACCGTTTTCAGTTGAGTAGACTAGGTTTAGAATTAACTAGTTCGTAGCTATAAGCTGTAAGCTATAAGCTTTTTAGATTAAGGAAATCGATCGCTAATGCTAAGTCATTAATCGAATTCAATTAAATCAGAGGTAAGTTAGGTTGGACGAATCATATCAAGAATATATCAATCGAGTTGCGCGATTAACTTTACCGAGCGCCTGTGCCTTGCAACTTCAGGGCATTCAACAATCGCCTAAGTTTGTCGATGGTCAACCCGTATCATTTCCAGGCTATAGCGTGATTACGCCTCCCGCAGGGGAAGATAATACTAACCAGCAGTTTTATCAGCAGGTAGAAACTCTACAACGGCAGTTGTTTGATAGTTTGGGACAAGATTTATTTATTCCTTTACCAACCGCAAGTTTTCACTTTACCCTAGCGGATTTAATCTGGGATGAGAGCTATCGTCAGGTAGTTAGGGATAATCCTGGTTTTGATCACGAATTACAGCAGCAGGTAGCAGCTAGTGTCGATGAGTATCAAGCTGAGTCGGACAATCAGCCGATTGCCTGGCAGTTATGGGGAGTAATTACTCGACCAAGGGCAATTATGGCTTGTTTAGTCCCCAAAGATCATAACAGCTATCAAGCAGTAATTAAGCTGCGTCGCGCGCTCTATCAAAATCCAGGCATCATTGGCTTGGGTGTTGAACAGCAGTATGATCTCACGGCGCATATTACTTTAGGATACTTTGATCGTATGTCCGATAGTTTAAATCGCGATCGCCTTTGTATTGTCATGTCGCAGATCAATGATCGGCTGGTAGAAAGTGAATTGCCTGAATTTAAAATCCAACAGGCAGAACTGAGGAAGTTTGAAGATATGATTCACTACAACCGCGAAGCGAATTGGGCTGTAGTTAAGTTTGGTTAGATGATCCCTGAAATTAATTGAGTAAACTAAATCATCCGATTGTAGAACAGAGTTTTGCGATTATTGATCGTGAAGTGGGAGAACATCATCTTAGCCCCCAAGAATATGCCCTGGCTCGACGGGTAATCCATGCTACGGCAGATTTTGAGTATCTTAATTTGCTGCGCTTTAGTCCTGGAGCGATCGCTGTTGGTATCCAAAATCTGCAACAGGGCAGACCAATTGTGACGGATGTCACGATGGTGAAACAGGGCATCGCCAGCCTGGTGAGTAAAACCTTTAATAATCCAATTATTAGTGCGATCGAGCAAGCAGAAGTAGCTGAAGCTGGCAAAACTCGAACCGAAACAGGTATGTTGCGGTGTTGGGCGAAATATCCCCAGGCTATTTATTTAATTGGCAATGCGCCGACGGCGCTATTAGCTCTATGTAAACAGCTAGCTCATTCGACTTCGACAATTCAGCCAGCACTGGTGATTGGAGTTCCCGTCGGTTTTGTCTCGGTGATGGAATCTAAAGCAGCTTTGCAGAAGTTAGATGTCCCATACATCACTATCGAGGGTCGGAAAGGTGGCTCTCCCGCAGCAGCGTCTATACTTAATGCTTTGTTAGTTTTGGCAACAGAAATGGAATAAAGGGGCAAAGCCCCTAGCTATAAGCTGTAGGCTGTAAGCTGTAGGCTGTAAGCTGTAAGCCAATCATACAGAGCAAAGTTAGTTACCTTGTAAGGCTGCCTGAGTTGTCTGGCGATCGATCTTCAGCATCAAAACTCCCAAAGGAGGTAGGCAAAGGTCTAAGGAGAAAGGCATGTTGTGGAAAGACCAGTCATCAGTCCACTTCCCACCATAATTGCCCATATTGCTACCACCATACTTGCTAGCATCACTGTTAAAGATCTCACTGTAAAAACCCTTTTCGGGAACACCAATACGATAGTGACTATGGGGTTGTGGGGTAAAGTTACACACGGCAACGATGAACTCATTAGGATCTTTGCCGCGGCGAATAAATGCCACGACGCTATGGCGATTATCGCTACAGTCGATCCATTGGAAACCTTCTTCTTCAAAATCTCTGCTATATAATGCAGGTTCGCTCTTGTAGACCTTGTTTAGATCAGCAAAGTACTGTTTCAAAGTTTTGTGATGGTGATATTGCAACAAATCCCAGTCCAGATCCGTCCAAACATTCCACTCACTCCACTGGGCAAACTCCATACTCATAAACATGGTCTTTTTACCAGGATGAGTAAACATATAGCCAAACAAACAGCGTGCATTCGCAAACTTCTGCCATTCGTCCCCAGGCATTTTACCAATGATATTGCTCTTACCATGAACAATCTCGTCGTGGGAGAGCGCCAGCATATAGTTCTCGCTATGGTGATACCACATACTGAAAGTGAGGTTATTCTGGTGGAATTGGCGGAACCAAGGATCCATGTTGAAATAATCCAACATATCGTGCATCCAGCCCATATTCCACTTCATATTGAAGCCTAAGCCTCCAGTATAGGTAGGCCAGGAAACCATCGGCCAGGAAGTTGATTCCTCAGCAATGGAGAGTACTCCAGGATAGTAGCTAAACAAAAGACTGTTAACTTGACGTAAGAAATCCGCAGCTTCGATGTTTTCGCAACCGCCGTATTCATTGGCAATCCACTCACCATCTTTACGGCAGTAGTTGAGATAGAGCATGGAAGCTACTGCATCGACTCTAATCCCATCGATATGATATTTATCAAACCAGAAGAGGGCATTTGCCACTAAGAAATTACGTACTTCGTTGCGATTGTAATTAAAAACAAGGGTTCCCCATTCTTTGTGTTCCCCCTTACGTGGGTCGCCATGTTCATATAGGTGAGTTCCATCAAAAAATGCTAAACCGTGACCGTCTTTCGGAAAATGACCAGGAACCCAGTCCACAATCACACCAATGCCGTGGTGATGGCACTGATCAACAAAGTACATTAAATCTTCTGGGTTGCCATAGCGAGAAGTTGGAGCATAATATCCTGTTACTTGATATCCCCAGGAACCATCAAAGGGATGTTCAGCGATGGGCAGTACTTCAATGTGGGTATAGCCTAACTCTTTAACATAAGGAATGAGTTTATCCACTAACTCGTAATAGCTTAAGAAACGAGCTTCTTGTTTCAACTCTGAGACAGGAATCGCTTCCCCTTCCCCAGACAATAATTTTGTGGGTTCATCTGCTGAACCGTGCATCCAAGAACCGAGGTGTAGTTCATAGACGGAGATCGGTTGGTCTAGAGGAGCGGTGCGACGGCGTTTTTCCATCCACTCGCCATCATTCCATTGATAGCTATCAAGATTCGCTACAACCGAGGCTGTTTTGGGTCGAACTTCTTGCTGGAAACCGTAGGGATCGGATTTTTCGTAGATATGTCCTTCCCAGTTTTTCACCTCATATTTGTAGGCAGCACCATAGGTTATTTCGGGAACAAACAATTCCCAAATGCCAC
>JBEANW010000153.1:0-5462 GCA_041165225.1 Cyanobacteriota bacterium
TGCGGGGACAGCTATATAAGAAGCACTAGCACACAAAACAGCGAACAATAAAGCATCCCCCTGTGTAAAACCCAAAACCTTAGCAATGCCAATACCGATTGAAGCATTAATTAGAGGAATAAATACAGAAAAGCTAATTAAAAATGAACCAGTTTTACTTAAATCTTTAATTCTTTTAGCAGCAACTAACCCCATATCTAATAAAAAGAAAGTTAAAGCACCGTAGAAAATTCCTTGAGTAAATGGCTCTAATTTTGTCCAGCCTTCTTCTCCTGTTAAAACACCAATGATTAAACTACCAACTAAGAGAAAAACTGAAGCATTCAAAAAAGCTTCTCTTAAAACTTCACCCCAAGAAAATTCCGATTGTTCCTGGTTAGTTTCAACATCAGGATCGCTATTAGTTGATGTAGTTAATTCTGTCTTGGGAGTAAACATTTTGACCAAAATAATGCCGACAATAATCGCTGGAGATTCCATCAGAGCCAAAGCAGCTACCATATGTCCCCCGTAAGGAATTTGAAGCTTTTCTAAAAAGGAGCTAGCAGTAATAAAAGTAACGGCACTAATTGAACCATAAGTAGCAGCGATCGCTGCGGCATTATAGCTATCAAGTTTGATTTTCAGGATAAAAAAAGTATAGACTGGCACAGCACAAGCCATGAATATTGATGCCAGTAAGGTAATAGCAATATTTAAATCAATACCACTTTCTGATAGTTCATGACCGCCTTTAAAACCAATCGCAATTAAAAGATATAAAGAAAAAAGTTTAGGTAAAGGTGTAGGAATTTCTAGGTCGGATTTAGAAAAAACCGCAATCATCCCCAAAAAGAAAAATAGGACGGGAGGATTTAACAAATTAAATAAAATTAGACTGCTATCCATAGGTTGCTCTGAATTTATTTATTGTCATTCGTTTAGTTGACGAATCTTCTATTAACAATACCCTAGAGTCTGTCAAAAAAATTATGACAAAACTATAAGAATTTTCTGATCAGCGTTCATTAATAGAGAAGAAGTAATTAAAGTAAATTTATAAGAGCAAATTTACAGCTTTTCTCTTATAAACGAAAAACGATCTATTGCGTACCTGACAGATTCCAGAACCGCTATAGTACTATGGAAAGATAAAAAGACGTACAATATAAGACTTTAGCAGCTCCCTAACAATCGGCTAATCAATCATAGAGCGACCCTGAGTGATAATGAAAAATGATGAACTAAGTTTAATTGAAGCTGAACTAAATAGTCCTCTAGATCAGATTAATGCAGCAAACTCTGTTGGTGACATTCCCCCTCCAGATCCAGAACGGATGTTGGCATTGCTGCAATCTGATGTCCCCTCAGAGAGAATGCTGGCAGCCAGAGCATTTTGCGAGTTAGAAGAACAGCGTTCTATTCCCATTCTGATCAATTTGTTAAATGATGTCTGTCCTTTAATTAGAGTTAGTACCGCCTATGCTCTAGGGCGCAACACCAATGCTACCGCCGTTGAGCCTTTAATTGAATTGCTGGGGAAAGACTTTAATGGTTATGTCCGTAAAGGCATCGTCTGGGCATTAGGCAATAGCAAAGATCGTCGCGCCCTCAAACCACTCCTCCATGCCCTGAAGACGGATATCTCCGCCGTTAGACTTTGGGCAGCTAGTGGCTTGGCTCAGATTGCCCCCGCAAACTACGAAGATATTATTGCTGCCATGCCCCCTCTAATTCAGGGATTGAGAAGAGATCAGATTGCTGCGGTACGAAGTAACTGCGCTTGGGCAATTGGACAACTCTGTCGGGAACTCCCTTCCAATGTGGTTTATGCTACGGCGATCGATGCTTTAATTGAGTCTCTGGTGGAAGATGATGATTATGGTGTTAAAGATGATGCCAGAAGTGCTATCCTCAAAGTCGGCGATCCTCGTGGTTTACAGATGATCGAGGAACTAGAATTTGAAGGATTAATTTAGATTAATTTAATTTTTATCAATTCCCATCGATAATATTACATGACCAAACCCTTGATTATCGGCGTTAGTGGTGCTTCAGGGCTAATCTATGCTGTTCATGCTCTGAAATATCTCTTAGCTGCTGATTATACAGTTGAACTGGTAGCTTCTCGTGCAACCTATATGGTTTGGCAAGAAGAAGAAAATATTCGGATGCCAGCCGAACCAGATCAACAGGAACTGTTTTGGCGGGAAAAAGCAGGAGTTAAGACAGGAGGGATTTTGAACTGTCATCGCTGGGGAGATGTTGGTGACAACATTGCCAGTGGTTCTTTTCGTACTTTAGGCATGGTGATTATTCCCTGTAGCATGAGTACGGTGGCTAAAATAGCAACGGGATTAAGCTCAGATCTCTTAGAAAGAGCCGCAGACGTGCAAATTAAGGAAGGAAAACCGCTAGTTGTAGTTCCCAGAGAAACTCCCTTTAGTCTCATTCATCTACGTAATTTAACCGCCCTAGCTGAAACTGGAGTAAAAATTGTACCCGCCATTCCTGCCTGGTATCATCACCCCAAAACCATTGAGGATCTTGTAGATTTTGTAGTAGCTAGAGCTTTCGATACTTTGGATCTTGATTGTATTCCCTTAGAACGATGGAAGAACGGTAAATAGCGACTAACAACTAGTCACTTATCTGTTGCCTGGTTTAAATTGGTAGCGATGTATTGATTGGTTCTATTTAAGATCTTTATGACAACTCCTATAGTTACGCAGCAAATCGACGATCTGACGGTTGCGGAAAATAGCCCTAATGCTACATTTAATCTTGCTTCAACCTTTGACGATCCCTCCACTACTGGACAAATAGCGCGGTTTGAATTTGCCGATAATGTAGGGGGTGGAGTCACGGATGTATTGTTATTTGACCAAGAAGGTGTCGGTGCAGCCGCTACAGTTGAGAACTTTCTTAATTACGTCAAAGATGGGGACTATGATCAGAGTATTATTCATCGTTCTGTTCCTGGCTTTATTATTCAGGGGGGAGGTTTTGCTGTTACGGATTCTCAGGTAGTGGAGCTTTCTGCTGATGATCCTGTGGTCAATGAATTTAGTGCTGAAAGATCTAATCTTCCAGGAACGATCGCCTTAGCCAAGTCGGGAAATGATCCCGACAGTGGGACTAATCAATGGTTTTTTAATCTAGGGGATAACTCAGCCAATCTCGATCAGCAAAATGGTGGTTTTACGGTTTTTGGTCAGGTGTTAAATGCAGAAAACCTAGCGCCGATTGAGGCGATCGCTAATCTGGCAATTGTGAATGGAGGGGGTGCTTTAGACACTGTGCCGATCACCGATGCTATCGAGCCAATTAATACGGATGACTTGGTATTTTTAGAGCGGGTAACTTTAGTGACGGAAGATGAACTGAAGTTTTCTATAACCCAAAACTCGAACGAGAAATTGGTTGATGCCACCATTACCGACGGAGAATTAGCCCTAGACTATGCTCCCCATAAAAGTGGAGAGACGACAATAACTCTACAAGCCACTAATTTACTGGGGGAATCTGTAGAAGAAGAATTCGTGGTGAAGGTAGAGAAAGCTTCTGAAGCTGGAATCTCTGAAGTCTTAACTTCTGAAGTAGTAGATGTAGATCTGCTAGATTCTCCTGTATTTCGCTTTCTAGACCCCGATACAGGAATTCATTTTTATGCTGCTTCGGAAGAAGAACGAGCTAAATTAGCATCTAGCCAGCCAGATTATATCGCCGAAGCACCTGCCTTTACAGCCTTAGATCCTTTAACAGGGAATTCCGCAGCCCACGAAGTATTTACGCTATTGAACCAAGATACTGGAGCATATTTTTACACCACTTCTGAAGCTGAACTGACTTCCATCAAGGAAAATTCCCCTAACTATATTCAGAAAACCTCTACTTTCTCTGCCTTTACCGCAGAACAACCAGGAACAATTCCGATCTATCGTTTCTTTGATACTGATACTGAAACGCATTTCTATACGGCTTCGGCAGCAGAAAAAGAATCTATTGAAGAAAATCTACCTAATTACAATTCTGAAGACATTGCCTTTTACGCTTTTCCTGCCAGTGAATAGTTAGCGATATCTTCAAAACTCCGAATTACGAACTACTAACTCCGAACTATTTACAAGTTTCTTCAAGGCAGAAATAGCATGAAGTTGGACTTTGCGATCGCTATCTGTGGCAAGTTGTTCTAAGACTGGTTGAGCAGAGCGATCGCGTAATTCCCCTAAAGCAGTGGCGAGATCTTGTCTGATGGGGGCAGGCAATGATGACCGCTGTTGCCAAAAATTAATTAACACTTGAACTGATTGATGTTTTAGTTCGGGGGTACTAATCCGACCCAGAACGATAATAATCTCCTGGATAATTAACTCGCTGGCATTGGTTAACGCCTGTTCTAGATAGGAGATTCCCGAACTCAGTTGGCTCCAACCCAGAGCTTTGACTAAATCTGACTTGAGACGTACAGGAGTCGTATTTGCTGCCAACACTTCAGAGAGGGCGTTAGTGGCAGTTGGCTGTTGCATTCTGCCGAGAGAGATGGCTACTTGGCTACAAACTTCTAAATTTACGTCGTAGAGGAGAGGTTTGAGATGCTCCACCAGGTTCATTGCTTGACAGAGATCAGGACGAAAACCCAATGCGATCGCTGCTTCTTTTCTGACGGTACTAGCTTTGTCTTGTAAGGCTGCAATCAATACAGGTGGCACGCGATGATCGTGGAAGCTACCTAAAGCATTAATGGCAATGGCACGTAATTCAGAATCCTCGGCGGTAGTGATCGCCAGGAGAGGAGTAATGGTAGCAGACGAGCGAATATAGGATAAAGCATTAGCTGCCAGGAGACAATATTCTGGCTTAGATAAGAGTTCTACTAAGGCGTCAATAGCGCGATCGCCAATTTTACTCAGGGTTTTGCCAGCGATAATTATTAGCTCACTATCGGTGGATTGCTTTAACAGTTGCACCAGGGAAAAGACAACGGACTGTTCGGCAAAATTTCCCAGAATTTGACAGATAAACCAACGCACTTCTGATTCTACCTTCTCGTCGATCACTAAGGCATTGAGAGGATTAATGATCTGGCTTCCCAAGAGAGGAAAAGTTTTCGTGATTTCCCATTTATGTTGAAAATCTCCCTCGATCAGCATTTCCAGGGCAATGTTGAAAACTGTTTGCCAATCCTCTGGATCTAACCAGAATTGTTCCTGAATAATCTCGGATTGATGGTCAGATTTTTTTTGTGGTAGTTGCTTAAGCTGATTGCTAACTTCTGACCAATTTTGATTTTGGGTTGCCTCAATCCCCTGACGGATTATTACCTTAACGGCAGAAGATTGATTCGATGTCGTTTCTGGTTTAATATAAGTCACTCTCTCAATCAATTTGATAATGAATTAGGAGTTCGGAATTCAGAATAAAGGGTGTAACTTGTAACTTCAATTTAAATTTCGGTTACATTTTTCTGCTTATACTCGTAG
>JBEANW010000154.1:0-13959 GCA_041165225.1 Cyanobacteriota bacterium
CGCTCTGTAAAGACAGGACTAGTGCTACCAGGGGATACCATCATCACCTTATTCCGTACCGCCACATCAACGGCAGCTCCCGATACGCTACTGGCGAAAGATCCTACTACTCCTGCGACCCGATCTACTTCCGCAAGTTTGGTCATGGCACTAGTCCCCGCTCCAGGATCTGTCTGATCGTCTTCTGAGGTCAGGCTAACTTGCGCTTCATTTACCCCACCGCATTGGTTAACTGTATCTACCGCCAGTTGCACAGCGGGGGGCCAATTTTGTCCAATGGAAGCAAGATCTCCTGTAGCAGGGGATAAACTACCTAGTTTCAGCCCCTCTGCCTTGGCTTTAGTATCTCCCCCTTGACAGGAAGTAAGTAACACAGCTGCGCTTAGAGACATTAACGCCAACATCATAGTCGAATTCGAGCGATCGCTTTGGCTAAATTTCCCGCTTGATTTCCCATTAAAAATTTTCATATCTTCTCCAAGTTCCAGTCAAAGCTTAATAGCTTGGAATTGTACTCGAAAAATTCGATATGTTCAGCTTAACTAAGGAAAAGATCTGGAAAAGCAACTGATCGACAGCTTTTATTGACTTGCCGATAAGCTTTGATTTGATACGGAGAGGGGGGGATTCGAACCCCCGATGAGGTTTACACCCCATAACTCCTTAGCAGGGAGCCGCTTTCAACCGCTCAGCCACCTCTCCAGCTCGGTCTTTTGCCGAATTTGAATTATAACAGATTTATTCTGCTTGAGAGCAAAAATAGCCGAATTATGGCGCAACTTAATTTTTATTAAAGGTATTTGAAGAACTACGAGGCACAAACTTGTCTGATGGATGCCGCCCAACCCTGCACCCCAGCATTATTAGCAACTTGCCAATTTTTGCCAGCCCAGCAAGAGTCAATTCCTAAGACAGAGGGAATAATTATGGGGATGTCCACTGCTTCTAATAAAGCCAGGTCTGATGCTGTCAATCCTAAACCGACAGTATGTATTTCGCTATCCTTAACTGTAAAACTATGCTTTAGCCAGTTAATCGCCTCTGTTTCCCCTGCTGCTGCACCCAAAACTAAAGATAAGTTATCTCCAGGCAAGATCTTGAAGCCGTACTCTGTAGCAACTTCCTGTAGCTGTTCAATTTCTAGTCTGCTAGGGGTGAGGAAATACTCGCTAAACTCTCTGGATTTGGCTTTTCGAGCTGCTTTAGTTGAGCCACCGATTAGAGATTGAATGTTCTCTTCGTCCATGTCCCCAAAACCCCGCAAAATTTTATTAATTTCTTCCTGAACGGCTTTCAAAGCGGCTCTTGCCTCGGTATAGCTACAGCCAAGCTGGTGCAAATAATAGTTATCGATGGATTTGGTTCCCGAAGTTGAGAATCGGTGGTCTGTCTGGGGAACGAAGATGCCACTACCCCCTTCGACAATCAAGGGAGAACTCAACCCGAAACTTTGCCAGCAGTCTGCTATCTCAGCACGAGTTTTGCTAGTTACGGGAATTAAAGGTATGTTTTGCTGTTGTAAACCTTGAACTACCTCAGTGATGACTTGACTCTCCGATGGAACAGAAGGAGACAAAAATTCATCAATTCCCGTAAAGATTATGAGTGACATGACGCAATTTAACTAATCAACCTGGGACTTTTGCCTTTAGAAGCTTATAGCTTATAACTTACAGCTAAGGATCGTTTACTCCGTTCTAAATTTCACTGAATTAGCATGGGAAGGCAAACCTTCTGCCTGAGCTAAAATTTGAATGGTGCTAGACATTTTTTTCAGTGCCGTTGGCGAGTATTGAATTAAGCTAGAGTGCTTCATGAAAGTTTCTACTCCCAGAGCCGAAGCATAACGAGCGGCTCCTGAAGTGGGCAAAGTATGATTGGGCCCCGCGAGGTAATCTCCCGTTGCTTCTGGAGTTGAATTGCCAATAAAAATTGCTCCTGCATGACGAATCTGCTCGATTAAATCCCACGGCTCTGCTATTTCTAGCTCCAGATGCTCTGGTGCAAAGAGATTGGATAATTCCGCTGCTTCCCTTAAAGAATCCACTACCACGATTAGACCGTAATTGGCGATCGCTTTTTCGGTCAAAATCTTCCGCGGATGATCTACTAACTGATAGGTAACTTCTTTCTGTACCTGTAGAGCCAATTCTCGGCTGGTGGTAATTAAAATAGCCGCTGCCATAGGATCGTGTTCTGCCTGGGCTAATAAATCCGCAGCAACACATACAGGATTTGCCTCGTGGTCAGCAATCACTAGGACTTCCGAGGGCCCCGCTAAGGAATCTATCCCCACCGTGCCATAAACCATTTTCTTGGCGAGGGTAACGTAGATATTCCCAGGGCCGGTAATTATGTCCACTTGCGGAATAGTTTCTGTCCCATAAGCCAGGGCGCTAATTGCCTGCGCTCCCCCCACACGATAAATTTCTTCTACTCCCGCTTCTTGGGCCGCTACCAGTACTGCTGGATTAATCTTGCCATCCTGACCAGGGGGGGTAACCATCACGATGCGAGGAACTTGGGCTACCTTGGCAGGGATTGCGTTCATGAGAACGGTGCTAGGATATGAAGCCCGTCCCCCAGGAACATACAGTCCTGCTCGATCTACAGGAGTATAGCGTTTACCTAGAACCACGTCGTCTTCGGCAAACTGCACCCAGGATTGGGGAACTCGCTGACGATGAAAAGACTCAATTTTTTGACAGGCGATTTGAATCGCACTGAGCAGATCTTTAGATATCTGTTGATAAGCAGCGTCCAATTCTGCCCCCCTAACCCTTAGCTGGTCAGAAGTGTAAATCTGTCGGTCGAATTTTTCCGTATATTCCAGCAAAGCGCGATCGCCGTTTTGCTTAACTTTGGTAACAATTTCCCTGACCACTGCTTCTTTGGGCCCAATATCATCACTATTGTTGCGATCGCTGATCCTTTTTAATTCTGTTTGTGCCTCAGTTTGCCGATCATCAATTATTCGCAGCATCGAGAACCCCATATCCATTTGAGCTTTTACTTCTAATTTATTATAGGAATCTTTACAGTAAGAAAGCCACTATTGTCCTAGCTTAACGTTAACTTCATCGTCGTTTTATTGGTTTGGGTCGATTGCCCCAAGTTCTGTTAATAACTTGACAATCAGTGAAAACACTTGCTACAATGTAAAATCCAATTCTATGTGTAATTCCAGAATTAATTACTTACAAAGCAATTTCTGTTTAAAAAACTGTGGCTAACTCTAAATCGGCAATCAAACGTATCAGAACAGCAGAGCGGAACCGTCTACGCAATAAGGTCTACAAGTCTTCGCTGAAAACTCTAACTAAAAAATATTTTAGTGCAGTAGAAACTTACACCGCCGAACCAACTTCAGAAAACATGGAAGCGGTAAATCAGGCGATGTCCGAAGCTTATAGCAAAATTGATAAGGCTGTGAAGCGTAAGGTGCTACATCGGAATAATGGAGCGAGAAAGAAATCTCGGATCGCCAGAATTTTGAAGCAAGCCACCGCTGCCTGAAGATAATATTTTATTTACCCCTAGATACCTCTCTCCCTCAAGGGTAGTTTGTCTTTGAGTCAGGGGAGAGCAACCAAAATAACTAACCAATACACCAGGTATAAATGCAGTTAGTAGATACCCATGTTCACATCAACTTTGATGTTTTTCAGGGGAATTTAACCTCGTTAAGGCAACGCTGGCAGGAAGCAGGTGTAGCTCATCTTGTACATTCATGTGTCGAACCCAAGGAATTTCAGGGAATACAATCCATTGCGGATCGTTTCCCTGAATTGTCGTTTGCAGTGGGTTTACATCCTTTGGATGTTGCTCAGTGGGGAGATGACACAGGAAAAGAAATTGAAACCCTGGCGGCTTCTGATCGTCGAGTAGTGGCGATTGGCGAAACAGGATTGGATTTCTATAAAGCGGAGAATCAACAGCAGCAGATTCTAGCTCTACAAGAACAATTAGCCATAGCTAAGAGATTAGACCTGCCAGTGATCATTCACTGTCGGGATGCAGCAGCTAAGTTGAAAGAGGTATTAACCGACTTTTGTCAGCGGGAAGGTGCCGTCAAGGGAGTAATGCACTGTTGGGGGGGCAATGAGGTCGAAACCCAATGGTTTCTTGACCTGGGGCTTTATATTAGCTATAGCGGGATTGTCACCTTTAAGAGTGCCAAGCAGGTTCAAGCGGCTGCCAAAATAGTTCCTAGCGATCGCCTATTGATCGAAACAGACTGTCCTTTTCTCGCCCCTGTACCCAACCGAGGCAAAACCAACGAGCCTGCCTATGTCCTCCACGTGGCAGAATATCTCTCCCAGCTACGGGAAACTTCCCTAGAGACTATTGCCCAACAGACCACAGCTAATGCCTGTCGCTTGTTTGGTATTCAGTTAGCAGCCGATTAAAACCTAAAAAAACCAAATAAAAGCCAGATAAAAGCCAGTTTCCCTAACGCGATCGTTGTTGACCAGTAAAACCCAGTAAAACATAGTACAACTATCATCTTCATGACTAATTTGACTTACAATCTGCTACCAGACTTAATTGAAATTCAGCGTTCTAGTTTTCGTTGGTTTCTTGAGGAGGGATTAATTGAGGAGCTTAATAGTTTTTCGCCGATTACCGACTATACAGGTAAGTTTGAGCTACATTTCATGGGGGAGAACTATCGGCTAAAAGAGCCAAAGTACTCCATGGAAGAAGCAAAACGCCGCGACAGTACCTATAACGTACAGGTATATGTCCCGACACGCCTGATTGATAAGGAAAGCGGTGAGATCAAGGAGATGGAGGTCTTTGTGGGAGATCTGCCCTTAATGACTGATCGGGGGACTTTCATTATCAATGGTGCAGAACGGGTCATTGTTAATCAAATAGTGCGATCGCCTGGGGTATACTACAAGGCAGAAACCGATAAAAATGGTCGTCGTACCTATTCAGCTTCCTTGATTCCTAACCGTGGAGCTTGGTTGAAGTTTGAGACGGATAAAAACGGCTTAGTGTGGGTCAGAATTGATAAGACTCGGAAACTTTCGGCTCAGGTATTACTGAAGGCGATCGGCTTGAGTGATAACGAGATCTTAGATGGGATTCGTCATCCCGACTTCTATCAAAAGACTTTGGATAAAGAAGGTAATCCGAGTGAAGAAGAGGCATTGCTAGAGCTGTATCGTAAGCTGCGACCAGGAGAACCCCCTACAGTAAGCGGTGGACAGCAACTATTAGAGTCGCGCTTTTTTGATTCTAAGCGTTATGACTTAGGTAGGGTTGGTCGTTATAAACTCAATAAGAAACTGCGCCTGACTGTTCCCGATACCACTAGAGTCTTGACCAATACTGATATTTTGGCAGCGGTGGCTTACCTGATTAACCTCGAATTCGATGGTGGTAGTACCGATGATATTGACCACTTGGGGAATCGTCGGGTGCGTTCCGTTGGGGAATTATTACAAAACCAAGTTCGGGTTGGTTTAAACCGTTTAGAAAGAATTATTCGCGAACGGATGACGGTGAGTGAAGCCAATAGCCTAACCCCCGCAGCCTTGGTAAATCCTAAGCCTTTAGTGGCAGCCATTAAAGAATTCTTTGGTTCATCTCAGCTATCCCAGTTTATGGATCAAACCAATCCTTTAGCAGAGTTAACCCATAAGCGCCGTCTTTCCGCTTTAGGCCCTGGGGGTTTAACCAGAGAAAGAGCTGGTTTTGCGGTGCGGGATATTCACCCCACCCAGTATGGTCGCATTTGTCCTGTAGAAACTCCTGAAGGACCAAATGCTGGTTTGATTGGTTCTCTAGCAACCTATGCCAGGGTTAATTCCTACGGCTTTATTGCGACTCCCTATTATCGTGTTGACTGCGGTCGGGTGTTAAAAAATGAAGATGCCGTCTATCTAACCGCCGATGAAGAAGACGACATGCGCGTTGCTCCTGGGGACGTAGCTACGGATGATGATGGCTACATTCTAGGGGAAACGATCGCGATTCGTTATCGCCAGGAATTTTCCACCTGTAACCCTGAAGAAGTTGATTATGTGGCGATTTCCCCCGTGCAGATTGTTTCGGTGGCCACCAGCTTAATTCCCTTCCTGGAACATGACGATGCTAACCGCGCTCTCATGGGTTCTAACATGCAACGTCAAGCAGTGCCGTTATTACGTCCTGAGCGTCCTTTGGTAGGTACTGGGCTGGAAGCTCAAGCTGCCCGTGACTCAGGAATGGTAGTAGTTTCCCGTACCCACGGGATTGTGACCTACGTTGATGCGGAAGTTGTGCGGGTCAGAGTGGAGGAAGGCAGTAATGGCTTGTATGCCCCCGAACCTGGACAAGAAATTGTCTACAAACTCCAGAAGTATCAACGCTCTAACCAAGATACCTGTTTAAATCAGCGTCCTCTAGTTTATGCAGGGGAAGATGTAGTTCCAGGACAAGTTTTAGCAGATGGCTCTTCCACCGAAGGAGGGGAGCTAGCCCTAGGACAAAATGTGCTGATCGCTTACATGCCTTGGGAAGGCTACAACTACGAGGATGCAATTCTTATTAGTGAGCGCCTTGTATATGACGATGTTTACACCAGTATTCACGTTGAGAAATTTGAAATTGAAGCCCGACAAACAAAATTAGGGCCAGAAGAAATTACTCGTGAAATTCCTAACGTGGGGGAAGATGCCCTACGAAATCTAGATGAACGAGGCATTATTCACATTGGAGCTTGGGTAGAAGCAGGAGAGATCCTCGTGGGGAAAGTAACTCCCAAAGGAGAATCCGACCAGCCCCCTGAAGAAAAGCTCCTCAGAGCGATTTTTGGAGAAAAAGCCAGAGACGTGCGGGATAATTCGTTAAGAGTACCTAACGGTGAAAAAGGACGGGTAGTTGATGTGCGCGTCTTTACCCGAGAACAAGGGGATGAACTGCCTCCTGGGGCTAACATGGTGGTGCGGATCTACGTGGCTCAAAAACGCAAGATTCAAGTGGGGGACAAGATGGCTGGTCGCCACGGTAACAAAGGGATTATTTCTCGCATCTTACCCATTGAAGATATGCCTTATCTCCCCGATGGTACACCCATTGATATTGCCCTCAATCCTCTAGGGGTGCCTTCGCGGATGAACGTCGGACAGGTGTTTGAGTGCCTGTTAGGCTGGGCTGGAGAAAACTTGGCAACTCGCTTTAAAATAATGCCTTTTGATGAAATGTACGGTAAGGAAGCATCAAGGGAAACTGTTCACGGCAAGATTCAAGATGCAGCCCGCAAGCCAGGAAAATCTTGGGTTTACGATGAAGAAAATCCAGGGAAAATTCAGGTCTTTGATGGACGTACAGGAGAAAAATTTGCTCGTCCCGTAACCGTGGGGCAAGCCTATATGCTCAAGTTGGTTCACCTGGTAGATGACAAAATTCACGCTCGTTCGACTGGCCCTTATTCCCTGGTAACCCAACAGCCTTTGGGGGGTAAAGCACAACAGGGAGGACAACGTTTTGGGGAAATGGAAGTATGGGCGTTGGAAGCCTACGGTGCAGCCTATACCCTGCAAGAGTTGTTGACGGTCAAGTCCGATGATATGCAGGGGCGGAACGAGGCCCTCAACTCGATTGTTAAAGGCAAACCGATTCCTCGTCCAGGAACTCCAGAATCTTTCAAAGTACTGATGCGAGAGTTGCAGTCTTTAGGCTTGGATATAGCTGCACACAAGTTGGAGGTGCAAGAAGATGGTAGTAGTCGAGATGTAGAAGTAGATTTGATGGCAGATACTCCCCGTCGTACCCCGAACCGACCCACTTATGAATCTTTGCAAAGAGAGGAATCAACTGAAGAAGTCTAACCAAAAAGGATGAAGGAGCAGAGAAATGAAAGCTGGGACAGTGAAATGCTGTTACTTTCATTTCTTGCTTAATAATCCCAATAGTAATTAATTCCTCAACCCTAATTCTTAAATTCCTAATTAATAATGAGAAATCAAATAGAACAAAGATTCGATTACGTCAAAATCGGTATTGCTTCTCCCGAGCGAATTCGTGAGTGGGGGGAAAGAACTCTGCCTAATGGTCAGTTGGTTGGGGAAGTTACCAAACCTGAAACGATTAACTACCGTACCCTAAAGCCAGAAATGGATGGGCTATTTTGTGAACGTATTTTTGGTCCTGCTAAGGATTGGGAGTGCCATTGCGGTAAGTATAAACGGGTGCGCCATCGTGGTATTGTTTGCGAACGCTGTGGTGTGGAAGTAACGGAGTCGCGAGTGAGGCGGCACCGTATGGGCTACATCAAATTAGCGGCTCCTGTAACTCACGTTTGGTATCTCAAGGGGATTCCTAGCTATTTGAGTATCTTGTTAGATATGCCCCTACGGGATGTAGAACAGGTGGTGTACTTCAATGCTTATGTCGTGCTTGACCCTGGTAATGCGGGAAATCTTTCGGCTAAACAACTACTAACCGAAGATCAGTGGATTGAAATCGAGGATCAGCTATATAGCGAAGATTCTGAACTGGTTGGAGTTGAGGTGGGCATAGGGGCAGAAGCAGTGCAGAGGCTTTTGGAAGAAGTGGCGCTGGAGGAAGAAGCGGAAAAACTGCGGGAGCAAATTGCCGATGCCAAAGGACAGAAAAGAGCCAAGCTAATTAAACGCTTGCGGGTGATTGATAACTTTGTTGCCACAGGTTCTCGTCCTGAGTGGATGGTACTAAACGCCATTCCTGTTATCCCCCCCGATTTGCGCCCAATGGTGCAACTAGACGGTGGTCGCTTTGCTACTTCTGACCTTAACGATCTCTATCGTCGAGTAATCAACCGTAATAATCGTTTGGCTAGACTGCAAGAGATCCTCGCCCCAGAAATTATTGTCCGTAACGAAAAACGGATGTTGCAAGAAGCAGTAGACGCGCTGATCGATAATGGTCGTCGAGGTCGCACCGTGGTGGGGGCGAATAATCGTCCGCTGAAATCGCTCTCAGACATTATTGAAGGAAAACAGGGACGTTTTCGTCAGAACCTACTGGGTAAACGGGTAGACTATTCTGGACGTTCGGTAATTGTCGTGGGGCCCAAGCTAAAGATCTATCAGTGTGGTTTACCCAGGGAAATGGCAATCGAACTATTTCAGCCCTTTGTGATCCATCGCCTGATCAATAGTGGCATGGTGAATAATATTAAGGCAGCGAAGAAACTGATCCAGCGAAATGACTCTAGCGTTTATGAAGTGTTAAAAGAGGTTATTGCGGGACACCCCGTAATGCTTAACCGCGCGCCAACCCTTCACCGTTTGGGGATTCAAGCCTTTGAGCCAATTTTGGTAGAGGGGAGAGCAATTCAACTTCATCCCTTAGTATGTCCTGCCTTTAACGCTGACTTCGATGGCGACCAGATGGCGGTGCATGTTCCTCTATCTTTGGAAGCCCAGGCTGAAGCTAGGTTATTGATGCTGGCTTGTCATAACATCTTATCTCCCGCCACAGGCCGACCTATTGTTGCCCCATCTCAAGATATGGTTTTAGGCTGCTATTATCTGACCGCAGAAGACCCGAAAGCTGTGAGGGGTGCAGGTCGTCGTTTTGGCAATCTAGATGATGCCATTAAAGCCTATGAACAGGGACAGATCGATCTTCATGCTCGTGTTTGGTTGCGTTACGAAGGAGAAGTCGTCACAGACAAGCCTGATATAGAGGTTATTGAGTCTGAGGACTTAGGGGACGGAGGTAAAATTGAATATTACCGTGAAAGATTTGTGAAGAAATCCGCTGAAGGAGAACAGATTGCCCAGTATATAAACACTACCGTGGGGCGCATTATTTATAACAAGACCGTGCAAGATGCTCTGTTTGCAGCAGTGTAGGCATTGTCACCCGTTCCCTGCCGTCCTAAAGGACGGCGCGAAGCTAGTCCTAAAGGACAAAGGCTTAAGCCGCATGTAGCTTGGCAAATGAGACCGAAGGGAATCCGTTAGGGCTTTAGCATACCGCTCCGCATATAAAACGACAGGGCTTGCGGGTAACCGTTGGTCAACCTCGAATTATCAAGTTTTAGTAGCTTAGGAACAGAAAAACCAAGAATGAAATTTTATAACCACATCGTTGATAAGGGTCGTCTAAAAAAATTGATGGCTCTGGCCTTCACTGAATATGGCTCGGCTCACAGTGCGACGGTTGCT
Source organism: Cyanobacteriota bacterium (assembly GCA_041165225.1). Classification (GTDB taxonomy): domain Bacteria; phylum Cyanobacteriota; class Cyanobacteriia; order Cyanobacteriales; family Xenococcaceae; genus Waterburya. The sequence goes on from JBEANW010000154.1 coordinate 10,149, forward strand.
GATTCCCTCAAAGAATTGGGATTTCGTTATGCAACGGTAGCAGGGGTTTCTATCAGTATTGATGACTTAAAAGTACCCCCCATCAAAGCAGAACTATTAGAAGCAGCCGAAGGAGAAATTAGAGAAACCGAGGAACGTTATGCCAGGGGAGAAATTACTGAAGTAGAACGTTTCCAAAAAGTAATTGACACCTGGAACAGTACTTCAGAAAATCTCAAGGATGAGGTGGTCAATAATTTTCGCGAGACTGACCCTCTCAATTCCGTTTACATGATGGCCTTTAGTGGAGCGCGGGGTAATTTATCGCAGGTACGCCAACTGGTCGGCATGCGGGGCTTGATGGCAGATCCTCAAGGGGAAATCATTGATTTACCCATTAAGACTAATTTCCGTGAGGGATTAACCGTAACGGAATATATTATTTCTTCTTACGGTGCGCGGAAAGGGCTGGTGGATACCGCCTTAAGAACTGCCGACTCTGGTTATTTAACCCGTCGTTTAGTGGACGTTTCCCAGGACGTAATCGTCAGAGAAATAGACTGTGGAACTCAACGGAGTATTAGTCTCAAGGCCATGAAAGATGGCGATCGCACTTTAATCAAACTTTCCGACCGTCTTTTGGGTCGAGTTCTAGCTAGTGATGCGATCGATGACCAGACAGGAGAAGTAGTTGCTACTCGCAATCAAGCGATGGATCAAGACTTAGCGATCGAAATTGGCAATCGCGTAGAAGAAGTAATGGTGCGATCGCCTCTTACTTGCGAAGCTGCCCGTTCCGTCTGCCAGAAGTGCTATGGCTGGAGTCTTGCTCATGGACATACGGTGGATATGGGAGAAGCGGTGGGGATTATTGCCGCCCAATCCATCGGGGAGCCTGGTACTCAGTTAACTATGCGTACCTTCCACACAGGAGGGGTATTTACAGGAGAAGTAGCCCGCCAGATTAGAGCCAAAGCCGATGGGAAAGTAGAGTTTGGGCCTGGTCTAAGCACCCGTCAAATTCGGACTCGTCACGGTGACGAAAGATACCAAGTAGAGACTATTGGTGATATTAAGCTAGTACCTCATAAAGGGAAGACTTCTAACACTGCTTTGACTGCTGGCTCCCTAATCTATGTTGAGAATGGAGAAGAAGTCACCAAAGGTCAGCTACTGGTGGAAGTAGCCATGGCTAAAGTCCAAAAATCAACAGAGAAAGCAGCTAAGGATGTAACTTCTGATTTAGCAGGAGAAATTCTATTTGCTGATCTTATCCCCGAAGATAAAAAGGATCGTCAAGGCAATACCACCAGAATTGCCCAAAGAGCAGGACTGCTATGGGTCTTGTCAGGAGAAGTATATAACTTACTTCCTGGAGCAGAAGCCCTAGTTAAAAACGGCGATAAAGTTAAACCAGGGCATATTCTGGCACAAACCAGATTAACCGCTGCCAATGGTGGTTTGGTTAGAATGGTTCCCGATAGTCGCGAGATTGAAATTGTGACTGCTTCGGTATCCCTTGACCAAGCAAAAGTCAGGGTAGAAAGTGACGGTGGTCGTGAACAGTATATTATCACCACTGCTGATGATCTCAAGTTCTTACTTAAAACTGCTCCTGGGACAAAAGTACAGAATAAGCAGGTGGTGGCTGAACTAATTGACGATTTTTATAAGACCGAAACAGGGGGAATCATCAAATATGGTGGCATCGCTGTGGGGAAAGGAAATCGCAAACAAGGTTATGAGATCGAGCAAGGGGGAACTTTGCTCTGGATTCCTGAAGAAAGCCATGAAGTCAACAAAGATATTTCTCTCTTAATCGTGGAGGATGGAGAGTATGTTGAGGTGGGAGCAGAAGTAGTGAAAGACGTTTTCTGTCAATCTTCGGGTATTGCCGAGGTGGTGCAGAAAAATGATATCTTGCGGGAAATCATCATTAAGCCAGGAGAAATTCATCAGATCGATGATCCGAAAAATGAGTGGCACGAACAGCTAATTCAGCCTGGTACAGAGGTGTTACCAGGAGTCATCACCAAAGAGCTAAGATACGGGGAAGTAATCGAAACGACTGAAGGTATAGCCTTAATCTTGCGTCCTGTGAAGGAATTCCCAGTGGCGGATCGACCTTCAATTCCTTCTCAAGCCTCGATCAATCAAGATGATGGTCGTCAGATCGAATTGCGCTCAGTCCAAAGACTCTTCTACAAAGATGGTGAACGAGTCAAGTCGGTGAGCAGCCTATCCCTGTTGAGTACTCAGTTAGTCTTAGAAATTGATACCACTGAAGCTAGTGATATTGTTGCCAACCTCAGCGCGGATATTGAGCTACAGCCAGATGAGGATAATCCTGAAACTCAAAGACTACAAATGGTGATCTTAGAGTCCTTAGTTCTCAGAAGAGACACCGATGTCGATCCTCATAGTGGAGAGATTCAAACCAGAGTTTTGGTTGAAGACGGGGAAGAAATTGCCAAGGGTGCCACGATCGCCCGGACAGAAATCCTCTGTAAATCAGAGGGAGAAGTTCAGGGAATTCGCGAAGGTTCTGAGGCGATTCGTCGGATCTTGATTGTGCGAGACAATGATGTAGTTACTCACGAATTGGATATTCCTCAGAAGGAATGTAGCTTCAAAAAAGGTGACCTCATGGTTTCTGGGAAGAAACTAGCGGAAGGAGTGAGTCTAGAAAATTCAGGTCAGGTAATCAATATTAGCGAGCAAAGAGGAAAAACCACCGTCGTCTTGCGCCATACCCGTCCCTACCGTGTATCTCAAGGTGCTGTGCTGCACATTGACCACGGTGACTTAGTACAACGGGGTGATAACCTCGTGCTACTGGTCTTTGAGCGTTCTAAAACTGGTGATATTATCCAAGGTCTACCACGAATTGAAGAACTACTAGAAGCGCGGAAACCCAAAGAAGGCTGTATTTTAAGTCGTAGTTCTGGAGTCTGTCAGGTAGTCTACGAAGAAAACGAAACCGTTGATATCAAGATTATTGAAGAAGATGGTGTGGTCAGTGATTATCCCATCAAGCCTGGACAAAATGCGATCGTCAGTGACGGTCAAGTGGTCGAGGCAGGACAGCCCCTGACGGATGGCCCTGCTAACCCCCATGAAATTCTGGAAACCTACTTTAACTATCACCTCCCAGATAAAGGCTGCTACGGAGCCTCTTTGATTGGTTTGCAAAAAGCCCAGCTATTTTTGGTACGTCAAGTACAGTCTGTATATCAAAGTCAAGGTATTGATATTTCCGATAAACATATTGAGGTGATCGTCAAGCAAATGACTGCTAAAGTCAGAATTGATGATGGTGGAGACACTATTATTCTGCCTGGGGAATTACTAGAGCTACGCCAGATTGAACAGGTGAATGAGGCAATGTCTATTACTGGTGGCGCACCTGCTCAATACACTCCTGTACTACTTGGTATTACTAAGGCTTCTCTCAACACTGACAGCTTCATTTCCGCGGCTTCTTTCCAAGAGACTACTAGAGTCTTGACTGAAGCAGCCATTGAAGGTAAATCAGATTGGCTCAGAGGATTGAAAGAGAACGTCATTATCGGTCGCCTGATTCCTGCGGGTACTGGATTTAATACCCTTGATGAACCTATGGGTCGTAGTGACTCGGACGGGGGAATGCGGAGCAATGCAGTATATGGTTATGGTGATGATTTTGAATCATACCGTTTACCAGAAGATATTGGCAGTAACTCTGAAGCTAACCTGCGTCGCTCATATAAAAATATCAGTGACGATGAAAACATGATTTTAGATGATAAAACTGCAAGGGACTTAGCCACAGGGTTTGATAGCTCTACTATTA
>JBEANW010000155.1:0-12430 GCA_041165225.1 Cyanobacteriota bacterium
GCTGCCCCTTTAACTGATAGCGAAGAACGGGTGAATGGCATTGTGGTGGTAGTGGCAGATATCAGCGAACAAAAGGAACAAGCAGAGCAAGTACACTTATTGCAATCAGTGGTGGTCAATACTAACGATGCGGTGCTAATTACGGAAGCTGAACCCATTGATGAACCAGGGCCAAGAATTATTTACGTGAACGAAGCCTTTACCCGCACCACAGGCTATACTCTCGAAGAAGTGATCGGTAAAACTCCCCGTATCCTGCAAGGGCCAAAGACTAATCGCCAAGCTTTAGTCAAAGTCAGAGAAGCTCTAGCCAAATGGCAACCTGTAACGGTAGAGACGATTAATTATCGTAAGGATGGTTCAGAATTTTGGGTCGAATTTAGTATTGTCGCGGTAGCCAATAAACGAGGTTTATACACCCACTGGATCTCAGTTCAGCGGGACATTACCGAGCGTAAGCGCACCGAACAAGCTCTGCGACAAAGTGATGAACGTTTTCGTCGAGTGGTAGAGAATGCTCTAGATATTATTACCATTATTGATACCAAAGGGCAGATTGATTATGTCAGTCCTTCAGTGAAAACCGTTATGGGCTATGCTCCAGATGAATTAATCAGTACCAACTTTTTTGCTCATGTTCATCGTGATGACCTCAATCGAGTTGTTCAAAGTGTCATAGATGTTTGGCAGAATTCCACCTCAGTACTGCCGATCGAGTTTCGTTATCAACATCAAAATGGCTCCTGGCGACTTTTAGAAGCCGTAAGTCAAAAATTCATTGAAGACACCCCAGAACCCAGAATTCTCGTCAATTCGAGGGATATTACCGAGCGTAAACGCCTGTCGGAAATGAGTTTAGCCTTGGAAAGAGAAAGAGAACTCAGCGCCATTAAAACTCGTTTCTTTTCTATGGCATCCCATGAGTTTCGCACCCCCTTAAGTACGGTGTTGGCAGCAGCACAGCTAATGGAAAATTCCCCCAGTGTTTGGCAAGATGAAAAAAAGCGATCGCGTAACCTAGAACGAATTCAAAATGCGGTCAAAAATATGGTGCAGTTGCTGGATGATATTTTAACCATCAATCGTGCGGAGACTGGCAAACTAGAATTTAACCCGAAACCATTGCGTCTAGAAAAACTCTGTCGTCATTGCGTGGAAGAAATTCAACTTAGTGCAGGAAACAAACACCAAATTCTCTTCCACTGTCCTCACCAGGGAGTTAGGGTTAGTTTAGATGAAAAACTGATGCGATCGATTATGGCTAATTTATTATCTAACGCGATCAAATATTCTCCCGAAGGAGGAGAAGTAGAGGTTTCTCTAGAGTTTTTTGCCGATCAGGTGCAATTACAAATCTCAGATCGGGGTATTGGCATCCCGCAAAACTATTTAAAACAATTATTTGAACCTTTCCATCGCGGTCAGAATGTCCGTCGCATTCCTGGCACTGGATTAGGACTATTGATTGTCAAAAAGTTTGTCGAGTTGCATCAGGGGCAGATTGAGTTAACCAGTGAGATAGATGTGGGGACAACGGTAAAAGTTACCTTGCCTCAGATTAGCTATTAGTTATTTTCAGTTCATTGTTTTGGATAACTAAATAAACTACCTCCTGCGTCTGGTACTACCAAAACTACGGCTAGGTCTTCTAACGCCACTGCTACCGAAGCTACTAGGTCGTTTAAGCTGAGTGGAGGAGCTTTTTCCTGAAGTACGCAGAGTGCTAGAACCAACACCAGAACCTGTAGCACGGCTATTGCTTTTTACGGTTTTACGGGTTTTATAACTAGCAGTGCTACCCACAGAACCAGTGCTTCTAAAGGTGCGACTGTTTTTAACCGCTGCGGGAGGTGCTTTATAGCGTTCTTGGTAACGATTAACCGCTTGAGAATAGCTACTGCCATAACCGCCGTATCCCGTCAGAATAACTCCAGGGGTATAAATAGGCGGAACATAATAGTGTGGTCTAAATAGAATATTGCCGATCACCTGACCAGCGATCGCTCCTGCAAAAGGAGTCCAGAAGCTAGATTCTCTTCTAATTACGACTGTCTCAGTTTGACCAGTCTGGGGATCGTTTCTGGTTTCAGTAACGTTATGCACATATTCGATCTTAAAGTCTTCCGTCAGGTACATTACAGGTTGCTGATTCTCCACCTGAAGATAGGTTTTTGCACCTTTGGTGGCTTCCTCTTCAGCGATTCGTGCCATCTGTAATTGCCCTGTTTGTAAGATCGGTGGCGTTCCCGCAGGGGTATTTAAGAGCATGAGGCTATATTCACCACTTACGTCGTCATAAGTAGCTTGCTGCACGGGATATTTACCATCGCTGATGGCAATAGGCTCAGTAACCTTAGCATCATTATTATTAAAAGATGGTTGAGTCTGATTTGAAGTAGGTGTAGTAGATGTAGTGGATGCATCTCCACAGCTAACGGTACTCCAACATAAGGACAACGACATCAATAGAATTAAGATTTTGCGTAGCATTATAAGTTCTTGCTTTAATTGTTTGCTTTTGATTGTAAAACGTTCCTGACAAATCAAGGCTACGGGTATTACTAAAGATCATGTTCGGAAATTAATCTGCTTTTCCCCTTTCCCCTTCCCCTTTTCCCTAAACAAAACCAAGGTGTACCCACAAAAACAAGCAACGCCAGATCAACGGGTAATGAGAATTTGATATAGTCGATTGCTGTCGGCAAGGGCGATGGTAAAAGCTAAATCTTCGTATTCCAACTTTTCCCCTTGCTGGGGGATTTTCTGCCATTGTTCTAGCAAAAAGCCACCTAAAGTATTGTATTCATCGGCTAAAGGTAAGGTTAATTCTAGTTGCTCATTAACTTCTTCTAGGTTCATCTGTGCCGACACCAGAAAAGTATTGTCATCTATTTTTTGGACGGCTTCAATTCCTGTATCGGGGTCGCTACCAGCATCGCCGACGATCTCGGCGATCAGATCATGGAGCGTAATTAAGCCAGCCGTACCGCCAAATTCATCGATCACCACCATCATTTTTTGTTGCGATCGCTGCATGGAAGGCAACAGTTCATTGAGGGATGTGGATTCAGGAATAAAGCTGATGGGTTCTAACCACGACTCTAAAGTAGAATCTTGGTCAAGATCGCCTCTTTCCAAAGGTGCAGCTAATTTTTTATAGTGAATCATACCTCGTATATCATCCAGGGATTCCCCCGCCACAGGATATCCAGAATAACCAGATTCGGCGATCGCCTGTAACAATTCGCCGAAGGTTGTATTGAGGGTCAGAAATTTGATATTCGTGCGCGGAATCATCACCTCTTCCGCCGTATCATCGCGAAATTCAAACACGTTTTTGAGCAGTTGTCTTTGCTCTGCTTCTAAACCGATCGATTCTCTTTCCGTGGCAATCATCAGTTGTAGTTCTTCGGAGGTGATTCTTTCGTACCATCCATCCCCGCTATATTCGACTCCAATCAGCTTCAACAGCAGGCTAGTGGATAAGTTTAAAAACGCCACAAAAGGACTAAAAATACGGGCAATAGCCAGACTGGGAGGACCAAAAAACCGAGCTAACTGCTCAGGGTACATCAACGCCACCGACTTGGGACAAAGTTCTCCCAAGACGATTTGCAGGTATGCCAAAATAATAAACGACAGGGGGAGAGCGAAGGAGTGAGCCAGAGATGAAGAGATATAAGTTGGTAAATTGCTCTGCTCAATTAAGACAATGATCAATACGGCAATAGTTTTTTCCCCTACCCAGCCTAACGCCAAACTAGAAAGAGTAATCCCTAGCTGAGTTGTGGATAACAAACGGTTGATGCTTCTTTGCAAAGACTGGACAGTTTGAGCCTGAACATCCCCTTCTCTAACTAACTGACTGATGCGCGAGCGACGCACTGAAACAATCGAAAACTCTGCGGTAACGAAAAAAGCATTAATCGCAATTAAGAGTAAAACACCAATCAAAGTCAACCACAAATTTTGTTCAGCCATCAACCAACTAACAAGAAATGAAGAGTATGAGCTTGCATCACGAAACTAACTTGCTGGGTCATTAATTTATTTACTTTTTTTGATTCACTATGTCGTACACTTCCTGTAGGACTTGTTCTTCTTCAATGATTTCTAAACCCTTATGTTCTCCCCCTAGGGGCTTTTGGTTGAGATTCTGGTCGTCAGTATTAACATTTGGTTGTGTTACCACTTTCAGCGCCTCACTACCCATAAAGTAGCCAATATAAGAACTAGCGAGACTAGCTGATAGCATCATTAAGAATAAAAATATAGTGAGCCACAACTTAACTCTGATTTTCATGCGATCGCAATTTTTTTGGTAGATTTAGTAGATGTTGTTAAAGATAACCGACTTATCTAATATAATGGTCTACTGGAGAAAAAATAAGCGAAAAATAAATATCCAGGGTTGGCCGAGCGGTTTAGGCAACAAACTCATAATTTGTGCAAGGCAGGTTCAACTCCTGCACCCTGGACTCAATTAAAACAAGAAATTAATCAATTAAAATAGAACCAATCAAACAAATTAGGGATTTTCCCTTACAGAAGTATCATAGGGATTCTCTAGATCCTTAGTAACTATGCGCCCTCCTGATGCTTGCAGGGCTAAACTTTGCTGATAAAGCTGATCGACTGCCTTACCATCAGAGACGATATGCTGATCTGGGAATCCTGTAAAACCAACGATGGAATTCAATTGTCCAACAATACTACTCTGTTTAAAAGCATCTTTGCCTCTAGTGTGATAAGCGTCCTTAAACGCTTGATGTAAAGGCTTCATTTCGGCTTTAACTTCAACTGCAAATAGACTAGCAATAGTAGCTATTACTAGCGCTTTAGTTAATTTAGTAAACTTAATAGACATTACTTTACTTAATATTTGTGAATAAACTAACGGTCACAGATTACTTGGTCGTGTTATTATTTCCCTGCTTATAAGGGCGACCAAGCTACAGCAACTTCTGCTCAATCCTAGCCGAAGATTTAATGAAAGAACAGTCCACAAAAATGTTTTCTCCTGCACTCAACTTATGAACCCAGAACAAACTGCTCCTGTTTCTTTAGCTACAGCCAATCCAGATATTTTACGTCAGATTCTTTTAGATTTAATTGTTAAAGATGCCTATGTTGAAGGAGATTTTACCCTTTCTTCTGGAGCGAAAAGTTCTTACTATATCAATTGCAAGCAGGTGACTTTAAACGCCACAGGAGCATTAGCGCTTGGTCGTTTATTGCTACAAAAATTACCATCAGCTACGTCCGCCGTTGCAGGTTTAACTTTAGGGGCAGATCCGATGGTATCAGCCGTCAGCGTAGTTTCTGCCTATGAAAATAAGCCGATTCCCGCTTTAATTATCCGCAAAAAACCTAAAGGACACGGCACAAAAGCTTATATTGAAGGCCCATCTCTAGCAGAAGGCGCGAAAGTAATTGTATTAGAAGATGTTGTCACGACTGGCGGCTCAGCATTAACCGCTGTGGAAAGATTACAAGATGCTGGTTATGAGGTAACACAAATTCTGGCTTTGGTTGATCGAGAACAGGGAGGAACTGAACTTTATCAATCTAAAGGGATTGCCTTTGAAGCTCTATTTTCGATTCAAGAAATACAGCAGCAATATGCATCTTGTGGGAATTAGAAGGCTTGGGTTGGGAAACAACTAGCGTGGGCAATGCCCACACTACCGATTTTGATTATTTCAACCCAACAGGTTAAAGTGAATGCCCTACTACCAAGTCTAAAAACTAATCATTATCTTTTTTGATCGCCTGTAATGCGGCTTTAATCAACAGAAAATAGGGTTCTTGGGTCACGTTTACTGATTTTGCTTCCTCTCTAGATTTTCCTAACAAGCCCGTGCGATCGCCTTGACTAACGGCTAAGATATTACCGCGATCATTGCGAATACGAAGCTCTTTAGCGGTTTTACTGCACACATAGATTCTGCCACTATGGGTAAAAACAGCTTTTTGTACCGTATTTGCAGTACTACTCTTAACAGGTTGGCTAGTAGCAGTGATTTGAGATACTGGAGGTGTTTGAGGTAGTCTGACCCCCACTAATTCCAGTTCAATGTTAGTACTCCCCTGCCAATGGTTTTCTTTTAGCTTGTAGGCAATATCTAGGCAAGCTGGTAAAGGACAATATTCTCCCCAACGCCAGGCAAGAGCCTTGATTTGAGTAGCAGCATCATCTGACTGCAAGGTAAGCTTTAAATGAGTTTGGGTTTTGCCGATCGCTCTTTGTTCAATAACTCGAACATTAGGTGTCCAAAATACGGGGGTGCTATTGCCAATGCCCCAAGGCTGTAAGCTTTCGATCTGCTGATAAAGTTCATAATTAATCTCCCCTAAGCTGGCTTGGGCATCGATTTTGACCAGGGGTTTGAGGTGTTCTACCTCCAGGCATTTATGGGCAAACTCGCTCAGTCTTGAGGTTACTTGTGGCAGATTATCCGCCAGGAAACTAAAACCTCCTGCTGCACGATGTCCGCCATACTTCCCTAATAAGTCCCCGCAATAGTTAAGAGCATCAAAGACATTAAATTCGTCAATACTTCTGGCGGAACCGCGAATCATTCTGGGGGAAGGAGGTTGATCTTTTGCTTTCTCTCGATCTTGCTCTTCTGTCTTGGAAAGGTGCTTTACTTGGGGAAGCCCCAAGACCGCACTTTCCGCTTCTTCATGATCTTCGTAAGTGCCGATAAACACAGGCACGCCATAACGTTCCACCAGACGAGATGCCACAATGCCGATGACTCCATGATGCCACCCCGCAGCTACGACTACTAATACGCGATCGCGTTGCCAGGGAATCGGCGTATTTTCCACGAGGGCGATCGCTTCTTGTTCGATTTGTTCACATAGTTGGCGACGTTTTTGATTGATCTGCTCACATTGATCTGCTCTGATTTTAGCGATCGCAGGGTCATCGGTGGTTAATAACTCAATTACCATTTGTGGATCGCCAATTCTGCCCACCGCATTAATTCTTGGCCCTAAACGGAAGCCGATATCATCAGGCTTAAGTTGTTTTTGAGCTTCGTCTACTCCTGCCACCTGGATCAAGGCTTGAACCCCCAGCAATTGAGAATTAGGCAAGGCGCGTAAACCCCGCTTGAGCCAGCGACGATTAACCCCCACTAGAGGGGCAAGATCGGCAATTGTTCCCAAGGTAAACAGTTCCATAATCGGATTAGTTAGACCCTTCAGTTTGCCTAAACTCTGGGCAGTAGCGATCGCCAAAATATAAGCTACCCCAACTCCTGCCAAGCCTTTATAGGGAGAAGTATCCTTTAATAATTTGGGATTCAGGATCGCATCGGCGGGGGGAAGTTTCTCTGGTAAGTCGTGGTGATCGGTAATAATCACGCTTAAGCCTAACTCTATTGCCCTGGCAACAGGTTCGTAAGCGGAAATTCCGTTATCTACCGTGAGAATCAAACCAACGCCGTTTTCGGCAAATTCTTCGACAATGCGATTGTTAATGCCGTAACCGTCTTTCATCCGACTGGGAATGGCGTAATCAACATTTGCCCCCAGATGTTTTAAAGCCCGTAACAGTAGCGCCGTGCTAGTCATGCCATCCGCATCATAATCCCCACAGATCGCAATGGCTTCCTCATCAGCGATCGCATTTTTGATTAACTCCACACTCAAAGCTAGATCGGTAAATTCATCTAGGGGAGAGGGCAAATCTTGAGATTCTGGTTCGATATAAGCCTGGGCATCCTCCGTATTTGTAATGTCACGGTTGATCATCACTTGGGCGACTAAAGGTAATAAACCCGTAGCCAGACTTAATGCTTGAGCTTTTTCGCCTTGGGCGGGGGCAATCTGCCATCTTTGGCTGGGCAGACGTTTAGAAATAGTGACTTGATTTTGATCGATTTGGCGATCGCGCATTATTTATTTAGTTTTTAGTTCTTAATTACACATTATCAGTATTAGTTTCTAGTTCTTAGTTCGCTGTTTGGTAAGGGCGCGTCCCCCTGACTGGCAGTACCTAATTCGGCTGCTTGATTTTGTTGATTCTGTTGTTTTTTCCAGTCGCGACCAAGCTGTACTGTAACATCAGAACCTAGTACTCCTGTACTTTCGACTACTATTTCCCCAAGTCCGAGGATCGAACGTACTTCTTGGGCTGCTTCATTATCTCCAGATTGAGCAATTATCCTGGTGACTGGTAAAGAAGCTTGCCAGTTTTTGCTGGCGGATACTTGGCGATACCCCGCATCTCTCAGGGTATCAAGGGAAGCTTGTAAGGCTGTTTGACTGTCGGTGCTGTCTTGAATCGAAATTCTAAGGCGGGGATGACTAATGCCAGTGCCTCCTTCTAAAGCTGCGTAGCGGCTATTGGCGATCGCCAGATAGTCTGAGTCGTTTTTCGGCAACTCAAAATGTTCTGTCATCAGCTTATGGATTTTTTCGTCATTGGGTAGCCAATAACTCACCCGATCACCAGGGTCATTAAAGTCTCCAGGCAACATCATCATTTGAATGTCAGAGCGATCGGTTTTAGAAGCAAAATTGGACAGCGCCATTAACTCTCTCACGGTGAGATTTGTGTCTAAATGGGACTGGATTACCGATAGGATTTTGGGAATTTTAACGATGGTTGCTGGCTTGAGGGTTTGCTCTACTGCCGAGCGCATCAACATTTGCTGGCGTTGTACCCGTGAAATATCACCGTACTCATCATAGCGAAAGCGTAAAAACTGCATGGTTTTATCGCCATCAAGATGCTGAACGCCTTTTTTCAGGTCGATATAAAGGTGTTGGCTAAAGTCGGTGTATTTCATGTCTTTAGGCACATTCACCGTAATGCCACCCAAAGCATCAATCAGCTTTTCCACCCCCTGGACATTAACCCGTACATAGCGATCGATCTTCACCCCTCCCAGTAGTTCTCCAGCAACCTTGGCAGTTAACGCAGGGCCACCATAGTCGTTAGCATGATTGATTTTTCTAATCCCATAGCCTTCAATATTGACGCGAGTGTCTCTGGGAATTGAAAGTACCGAAACCTTTTCTTCCTCGGGATCGAATCTCAACAGCAACATACTGTCGCTCAAGCCGTGAAAAGAGTTGACGAGGTGATCGTAGCCAACATCTTGTTTTTCGTAGGCGATTCCTCGGTTTTCGAGGTCAGAGCGAACCACCTTGATGCCTAATAACAGGATGTTTACAGGTCGTTTAAGTTCAGGCAAATTAAGGTTTGCCGCCACCATATCTGTCTCGCTAAAGACTTGCTGCTCTTCCTTGCTTAGCTCCGTCTGTCTTAGGGGTGGGACATCAGATACTGTAACGGCTAAGAATGCACCGACCACTGCTGATATTAGAGAGATGCCGAGTAAACCCAATCCGACTAACGTAGCTTTTCCTTTATGCAATTTCTTGGGTTGTTTTTTGAGAGGGTAGTTCACGGAATTAAATTGGGCGGTTGATTTTCTGCCCGAAGGAGTCGATTCATAAGCTTTTCTCACTGACACTGGAAACCCTCGCTTAGATATAATATAATGTTTTAAAAAAAGTTAAGATACGTGTAAAGACAAATATAATTCTGTTAATGTTAACAGCTATTCAATAGAAAAAATACTATCGAGTAACTGACTTTTGATTAATCAGCAGGGCTGTATAATGCTTTTTAAATTCTAGCTGCCTCCCTAGAGTAACGACAGGAGCTAGGGCTGACAAGGGGAAAATTGCTTGATCTTTATAGACCAATTTAAGAGCAAATAGTTCATTTATTCGGCAGAAAATAGCTTTTTTTTACCTAAACGAGTCATCAAGAAGGTACAGGCGACAAAATAGCTGGTGGTGGTGATGGCATTAGCGTAGAGAAAGCGAAAAGCCAAAATTTCTGTTCCCTCCGCAGCACCACAAGCAAACAGCACGTAAGAACCTAACCACAGGAGCGTTAGATTCAGGGATAATCGGCTGGCTTTTTGTTGTTGGAGTAACTCACCAGAGTCTTTGAAGGGGTTGTTCTGGGAATCTGTAATCGCCTCCTCCTTCGATTGATATAGAGTCCAAATGGCGGGAATTACTCCCACTACAGGTAAGAAATAAATCCAAAGCTGGAGATGTTGCTCTGTTTGTCTGGTGGTATATTTTGTATTATGTGAGTGATTGCTCATGGTATAGTTTAGTTCACAAATTAGAGTCTGATGGCATTAATCGAAGAACAACTCACGGCGATCGTTTTAGCGGGGGGTGAAAGCACTCGTATGGGTCAAGATAAAGCTCTCTTAAATCTAGCTGGTGAAACTTTTCTCTCCCATGTATGCCTGGTAGCCAGAGAATGCGCGGCTCAAACTTATGTAGTTTCCCCCTGGATTGAAAAGTATCAAAAATTTCTCCCCTGTGGTTGTCAACCTGTTCAAGAACAGTTAGTTTTAAACGCTTCATCCAATACCCCTCTGATCGGTTTTGCTCAAGGATTAGAGCTAGTCAAAACTGAATGGGTATTACTACTCGCTTGTGATCTACCTCACTTATCTTCACCTCAAGTAAAACAGTGGCTATTAGCTTTGACAACAGTATTCCCCGCAGAAATCGCTTGTTTACCCCTCAGTGCCAAGGGATGGGAGCCTTTATGTGGTTTTTATCGTCGAGGCTGTTTATCTTCCTTGAAACAGTACATCAGTGAAGGGGGAAGATCTTTTCAACCTTGGTTAGCAGAGCATTCTGTTCGGGAGTTATTGGTGAGCGATCGCAATTGTCTATTCAACTGTAATACGCCTCAAGATTGGGCTGTCATTAACAGTAATCAGTAGTCGTCTTAAACTCTTAGAGCTTAGAGCTTAAAGCTTAAAGCTTTTGATAAAATAACGATTATTGATATCTGATCAGCATTCAATTTAAATCATTTAAGTTTTCAATAAGTTTCCAACATGGCTAAACCGACTCAGGCTCATTTAGAGCGCACAATTGATAAAAACGATCCCGTAGAAGTTAGACAACAAACCCTGAGTCAGATGCAGTACTACATGGGAGCTAAATTAGTTGAGGTGCGGGTTAATCCCCAAAAGGTAATTTATCGTTGGTCAATTGAAAATCAGGATGAGAAGCAAATTTGTACCCTCAGTGCTTTTTGGGGAGAATCTCAGCGCAAACTGCTATCGGGGGAAGAACCCTTAACAGGCAAAGAATTAATTAGTTGTGCAGGCGCTAATGCTTCAGGGGGATTAGAACAGGCTGCACAACTCTGTGGTTTTGGTTCGGATCTAGCAGGGTTTAAGACTCAATTACAAGCAACCGCCGAGAAGTTTGACATTCCTCTAGAGTCGTTTAAACAACTTCTAGCTTAGTCAATGGGAGTTCGATAAGTCCCAGGGAAAGGGGAAAAGTTCACGGGGTGACAATAAAAATTGAATATTACTTCCGATTTTGATGACCTACCTCTAGTATGGTTGTAGGTTAAAAATATAATATAATTGCCATGCAAATTCTCCTCAAAGCAGTTCGTTGGACTAGTTTAGTTTCCTTTCCCCTATTTTTATTAGCTACCCCCAATACTCCTGCCTTCGCTGGCAGCATTGGTCTTTGTGCCGATAGCCTAATCCTGAGCGGTGTAACTGAATTATCAGCAGCATCTGCCTGCTCTGATGCCTTAAAACCTGATGCTTTAGCGACTTGTGTCAGCGATATTGTGGCGACGGATATCAAAGGTGATGAAGCTTTACAGGCTTGCTATCGCGTTCGTAGACCTGATGAACTGGCAAGTTGTGTCACCACCATTGACCTTGGTTTAGAGGCGGGAAAATCAACTATGGCTTTAGACAGTTGTAGTCGTAGTTTGTTGCCTCAGCGTCATGCGGAATGTACCCTTGATTTAGCCACTGTCACTAAAATATCTGGGGAGGAAGCTATGAAAAGCTGTCTGGCAGCAGAAATGCATCCTGGAGAAGTATCTCCTGCCACTGAACCAAGTCCCGAAACAAGTCCCGAAACAATTCCTGAACCAAGTCCTGAGCTAAATCCTAAATAGGTAAAAATTTTTGCTCAAGCTATAGCTTGACGAATTGGCATTGCCCAATTGCCATGCTGTAAGGCAGTTGGCGATCGCTTTTTAAATGGGCTTTCTATTTAAAAAGCTTAGAGCTTAGGCTCCCGCCTTGATCAATCTGGTTTAGTATCAGGAGTTTCTTGAGCGACACCAGATTTACCCCTACCATAGGGCTTTGGCTTACCTTTAGTTATGATTTCGAGCAAGGAGATAGGAATTGCAACCAGCCAAAAAGTTGATCCTATGAAAATAATTAGCCATGAGATAGGAGTTGTTTTCAAGCCTTTTTGATATTTGAACTTGTTAAACAGTAAAAAAACGCAGTACACTCCTGCACCAGATAAATAAAATATCATGTAGAAGTTAAATGTCATATTAACAAACCTCAAGTATTTTATAGTTTCTTGTAAATTAGTT
>JBEANW010000156.1:0-4868 GCA_041165225.1 Cyanobacteriota bacterium
ATATAGCACGTAATATTAAAGATTTTTCTCTTTTGAATAAGTTGTCTGCTTTTCAGGCATTAAAAGAAGATTTAGCCGAAACTATTAAAAATCAAGGATGGGACGCAGCTAGTTAATTAAAAGGCTTAAAGCTTAAAGCTTAAAGCCTAGAGCTTAGAGCTTTAAATAAATCTCAGAAGGACGTTATTTTTTTAACTAGTTTGGGAATAATAACGGTGTAAACCCTGACGTATTTTTTTAGTTTCTTCAAGCAATGAATTTAATCAGAGTTTTTACCATTGCCAACAATGGTTTTAAGGAAGTTATTCGCGATCGCATTCTTTATTTTATTGGTTTCTTCTCTTTGCTATTGATTTTGGCACAAAGAATTATCCCTGAGATTGCAGCGGGGACTCACGAAAAGATTTTATTAGATGTCGGCATTGGCGCAATTAATCTGCTCAGTGTCATCGTGGCAATTTTTGTCGGAACGTCGTTAATTAACAAAGAAATTGAAAAACGCACTTTATTGATGTTGATTCCTAAACCCATCAGTCGGGCTGAACTAATCTTGGGTAAGCATTTAGGACTTACCGCCGTTCTAGGGGTAATGGTGTCAATTATGATGGGCATCTACCTGGCGATGTTAAGTCTTTCCCATATTGACTATCCAACGACAGCACTCATTACCGCAGGAGTTTATTTACTCCTGGAATTAGCCTTAATTACTGCCGTAGCAATCTTATTTGGCGTATTCACTAGCTCAATCTTGGCTACCTTATTTAGTTTTGGGGTCTATTTAATGGGACACTTCAGCGAAGATCTTGTGGAATTGGGCAAACTCAGCAAAAATGCCAATATTGAAAGCTTAACCACCAGTCTTTATTTGGTGCTGCCTAATCTTTCACGGTTAGATCTCAAAAATGAAGCCGTATATGGTTTACTACCAAGTACTGGAGAGCTAATGGCTCATGCTACCTATGGTCTGCTTTATACGGCCCTGCTACTAATTATTTCGATCATGATTTTTGCTCAAAAAGAATTTTAAGAGGGATTATTTTAATTGCCTAAAAGAGGGACAATAAGTAAAAGTTTGTATAAGAATGGGATGATTCAGGAAAATTGACGGATATGATGAAAGCTAATTTATTGAAGACACGCCAAATATCTAAGCAACATTTGTCATTATGTTAGAAAGTTCTGGGTCGATTTTACAGCTACATTCAAAAACCGCACTCAGTCAAGTGAATCTTCTCATTGTTACCAATCAGTTGGAAAACTTTAAAGCGATCGCCAATTGTTTAAATGCAGCCAACATTAGTTTTGACTACGATTTGACGGATACAGAACAACTAACCGATCTCTCATCAACTGATAAATACAATGCGGTTTTCTACGATTACACTCTCAATTCTGACGAGCAGGCGATCGAATCTTTAATCAGTAAACTTCAGTGGTGCTGTCATTTCTATCCTGACATTCCCTTGATTCTCATTACCGATATCTTGGGTGATGAAGCAGCCGTAAAATTGATTCAATCAGGGGTCAATGGCTATGTACCAAGACATAAACTTTATCAACTACCTGAGACTTTAGAAAGGTCTTTATTCGATTTTGCCAGCAAACAAGCAATAGTTAAACAGCAGCAGGATTTAATTAAGCAACAACAAACTCAGATTCAAGAATTACAAGCGGAGATTCAATCCTGGATTGATGATGAACAAACCAAGCAAGAACATCTTGCCCACTTGAATCATGAACTGCGTAGTCCAATTTCTTCGATGTTGGGTTTTGTGGGGATGCTCAAGGAGCAATATTATGGCGAGCTTAACGAACGACAGATGCGATATGTTCATGCCATGCACAGTGTTGGTCAATATATGTTGGATTTGGTCAATAATTATCTTGATCTTGCCAAAATTGACGCGAATAAACAAACCCTAGATTTAGAAAGATTGGCTGTTGCGGAAGTTTGCCAAAATGCGCTGTTCTGCTTAGAAAAAAAAGCCGAGCAAAAAGGATTGGAATTGAACTTCGACTTAGGGGATGATATTGATTTTTGTACTGCCGACTCCCGCTGCTTGAGACAAATTTTAATCAACTTACTCAGTAACGCGGTTAAGTTCACTGACGGCGGAACTATCACCCTCCAGGTTAAACAGGATGCAGATTTTCTTAACTTTGCCGTAATCGATACAGGAACAGGAATATCGAGAGAAAATATGACCAAATTGTTCAAGCCGTTTCCCCAAATCAGCAATCTCCAAGAAAGCACAGGTTTAGGTTTGGCTCTCTCAAGAAAACTAGCTCGACTTCATGGTGGAGATATTGTGGCAACTTCAGAAATAGGTAAGGGGAGTTGTTTTACCCTCAGTATTCCTCGATTCAATGAACAGTATTCCCTGTAGGGTGAGCAAAATTTAGCTTTAACCATGCTCTATCAATCCATTGATTTTGCCCACCACGTTACGACGGTACAAGCTTTATTAGTAATTAGTAATCAGATTTAGATACTATTAAAAGAGTTAAGGATTAATTGATAGCTGGGTCATGAGCGAGAAATTAGAACGATTGAGAAGTCTATTCCAAGGTATGGAACAGGCTATGATTGCCTACTCTGGTGGAGTAGACAGTACTTTGGTAGCTAAAATTGCCTACGATGTTCTGGGCGATCGCGCTTTGGCTATTACCGCTGTCTCACCTTCCCTACTGCCAGAGGAATTAATTGATGCTCAAACCCAAGCAACCCAAATCGGCATCAAACATGAGTTAGTGGAAACTCATGAAATGGACAATCCTGATTACACTTCCAATCCAATAAATCGCTGCTATTTTTGTAAAAGTGAACTCCATGATACCTTGAAGCCATTAGCCCGACAGCGGGGTTATCCCTATGTGGTAGATGGGGTTAATGCCGACGATCTCCAGGATTATCGCCCTGGTATCCAAGCAGCCAAGGAAAGAGGTGCGCGATCGCCTTTAGCAGAGCTTGGAGTCAGCAAAACAGAAGTGCGAGAAATTTCTCGCAGTCTCGGACTAGCCTGGTGGTCTAAGCCCGCTCAACCCTGTCTTAGCTCCCGTTTTCCCTATGGTGAGACAATTACTGTAATTAAGTTACAGCGAGTAGGAAGAGCGGAAATTTATCTACGTCAGCTTGGCTACAGTAACCTTCGAGTACGTTCTCAAGAGGATACTGCCAAAATTGAATTACCAGCAACCGAAATTACGCAATTTGTGCAGCAGGTAAATCTACCAGAATTAGTTCAAGCTTTTCAAGCATTGGGATTTGTCTACGTTACCCTAGATTTAGAAGGCTATCGCAGTGGCAAACTTAATCAGGTTTTGCAATAATTAATTTCTCGTGGTGAAAACTCTTGTTTGCTTGTAATAAATCCAGGGTAATCGCATCAAACGAGTAGGGAGAAAAATGGGAAGAAATGTTCCAAACTACATTCTGACTGTTTTTAGCGATTGCTTCAACTAGCATACAAGTAGCATTGGAATTATTCAGCAAAGTACTCTGCATTCCTTAAAATCAATTGTTGACGATGGACGTGAAGTAATTGCATCTCAACCTTACTAATCTGTTCCAACATATAAACCAGATTGTCTGGAGAGAGATTAGTTCCATCATTGCGACAGCTACCAGTAAAGCGAATTACGGCTTGATTATCTTGAGTAGATTCTAAGGAAAGGGAGAATAGGCGATCGCGTAAGTTGATTTGTTTTTTATTTCCTGACTTGGTAAATTTCTCCCAGAGGATTTCCTCGGCGTGATTAATTTCAGCGATCCACTGTTGCCAGAGGTTGTTGATATCTGCTACATCTGCTGCTGTCTGGACAGTAATTAAATATTCAGCACGATCCATCAGGCGACTGGCGTTAAGAGACTTAAGATCTACTTCCTCTACTCGATAGATCGGTACATGATCAGGTAATTGAGCCTCTAATCTGGTGCGGAATTCTTCCACATCCATGTCTTGGGTTAATTCAAAATCAACTATTTCTCCGTTACTGGTAATTCCCAGAGAGAGGGCGTTAGCAATGGAAATTTTGGGTCCAGGATGATACCCCCCTGTAAAGGAGATGGGTAAAGCTGCACGACGGATGGCGCGATCGAATAGGCGCACTAAATCCAGGTGGCTAATCAGACTCATCTCAGCAATTTTGCCAAACCACATTCTGATCTTTTGTTCTTTATCCTGATTAGGTTTAAAGTGTCCAGCAAACTCAGGAATAGTCGGGGGTTTAACCACAATATTATGTCCAAAGTCCGTGCCACAGACTCCACAGTGAGAACAGCCCTCGAAAGCGCAGTCAGGCACAGTGGAAGCATCCAAGGCTTTTTGTAAATCTTCTTTTAGCCACTGTTTATCTATGCCTGTATTGATATGATCCCAGGGTAGCGGTGCGCTGGTTGCGTCTTTGATGGAGGTGGCATTATCAGAGTCATGAAAAATATTCCATGCTCCATCTTCCACCTGACGGTATTTCCAAGTCAAATCAGCTTCGGCGATCGCTTTTGACCAAGCACCATAGGCTTGATCTAGGTTTTCCCACCAGGAATCCATCCCTGCTCCTAATTCCCAGGCTCTTTTGACTACAGGTGCTAAACGGCGATCTCCTCTGCCGACAAAATCCTCCATTGCCGAGATCCGCACATCGGTATAGTTAACCTTGATGCCCCGCACTCGACGAAACTCTTCCTTGAGTAATTCTTGTTTCCGTCTAAACTCGCTGGTGGATACAGAGTGCCATTGAAAAGGGGTGTGAGGCTTAGGAGTAAAGTTGGAAATGGTGATATTAAAGTTGAGGCGTTTATTACTAATCTGACTACACTCACGACGTAACCAGCGGATGGTATCCACAATACCCACCACATCCACATC
>JBEANW010000157.1:0-18800 GCA_041165225.1 Cyanobacteriota bacterium
GTTAGTTTTTAGCCTTTTACTAGCACATTATCATTTGGGGGTTCACCAAATCAATAGCGATCGCGCAAGGTTAGTTATAGCGTTTCTCGTATTCGTGAGGTACACCTCGGTTTTGCTTGGGAAAAGGGAAAAGGGAAAGGGGAAAAAGCAGTACCCCATAGCTCTGAAAATTGCTATGACAGCAAACTCAGGCGAGCTTTTGCCGATGAGATGTTCGTTGTCTACCATAGGTATAGGAGACTCGCCATGACTAAAAACTAAGAACTAAAAACTAAGAATAAAACCAATGGACTTCATCGAAAGCTTTAAAATGGCTACCTCTACCCTGGTGGCGAATAAAATGCGTAGCAGCCTCACCATGCTGGGGATCATTATTGGTAACGCCTCCGTGATTACAATGGTGGGGGTGGGGCAGGGTGCAAAAAACCTGGCTTCAGAACAGTTTGAATCTCTTGGCCCGAATGTGATTTTTATTGTTCCAGGTTCCGAGGAAGAACGCCGCACCACTTTTAATCGTCCCCAAACCCTCGTCTGGGAAGATGCGATCGCGATCGCGGAACAAGTCCCCAGTGTAAAGGAAGTTGCTCCTCAAATTAACGCCAACCAGCTAATTACCTATCGCAATAGTAATGCTAATGAGCAAGTCGTGGGTACGACTCCTGAATATCTGACCACCCGTAGCTTTGTGGTAGATCGAGGCAGATTTTTTGGTGATCTAGATATTCAGCGCAATCAGCGAGTTGTGGTCTTAGGATCGGAGATCGCCGAGAAGTTTTTTCGCCAACAAAACCCTTTGGGCAAGAAAATTAGGGTTAAAAATACTAATTTAGAAGTAATTGGGGTTTTGGAATCCAAAGGGGCATTTCTGGGGGACAATCAGGATCGCACGGTGTATGTCCCCCTCACCACTATGGCAAGTCAAATTGTGGGGGAAACCTCTCCCTATGGCACTGGAGTCAGCTTTATTTCCATTGCTGCTAAGGATGAAGACAGTATTCGAGCGGCGAAATTACAAATTGAAAATCTGCTACGATTGCGACACCAAATTATCGGGGAAGACGATTTTAGCGTGCGGACGCAAAAGGATGTCCTGGAAATCGTTGGCACCATTACCAGCGGTCTAACGGTTTTGCTAGCAGCGATCGCAGGTATCTCACTTCTTGTAGGCGGTATTGGGGTGATGAATATTATGCTGGTGGCTGTCACCGAAAGAACTAAAGAGATTGGTCTAAGGAAGGCGATTGGCGCTAAATCGAAGGATATCCTCTGGCAATTTTTGATTGAGGCGACGATTCTCTCTGCTGCGGGAGGGGTGATTGGTACGATGGTGGGGATTACGGGGATTGTGATTGTGGGGGCAGTGTCGCCGCTTACACCGACTATTTCCCTGGGGGCGATCGTCTTGGCGGTAGGAGTCTCTGGGGCGATTGGTCTTTCTTTCGGCGTTTTTCCTGCCAAGGCTGCTGCCCAGCTCGATCCGATTGTGGCATTGAGAAGTGTATAGCCTTTCTCGTATTCATGAGATACACTTTGGTTCTGAGAATTGCTACATGGACTCCCATTATCAGCAAATATTCTCTCAAATCAACTAGAGTATTTTTTTGTAGATTTTTGTTGCAATACTGTACCGTTTTCAGTCATAATCGATTTTAAAGTATCTCGTGGCTCTAATTAATTACTCATCAAATTAAACAAAGAGCTGTTATCATCGTCAAAGTTTTGTCCTTGTCTGATCATAAATAGAACAGAAAATATGATGATAGACATAAAAATATTTTATGTGCTTTAGATTACTAAAAATATGCTAAAAAGGGCTATAATCTCATCATTATCTAAGCCAAATCGCAGTGTAATCATCTAAATCATCTGAATACAAGATGTTCGACGCTATCTTAGCTTTATCTGCATAATAACCTCGAAACCTTCAATGAATCATGCTAGTCCAAGCTTGGCAAAGACAGAAATAATCAAACAACTAGGTTATTTTCCTGCATTTCTGACTCCTGCAATTAACTCGTCGCTAATTTACCAAAGTCTTGTACAGCAGACCCTGTTTGCTTATGTTAATAACCCTCTCCCCGCCCAATTTAAAGAGAAGCTGTTCGTTTTCCTATCGCGCTATTTTGGGATTAGTTATTTTACCATTTGCCATAGTTGCACTTTGCGATCGCAGGGAATCTCCGCCACCGAAATTCTGGCATTAGAAAAGCTTGAGTATCCCCAATCAGAATTAGAAGTGGCAAGGGATCTCGAAATTCTCAGGGATCAATGGCATAGTGGCAGAGTATGGCAGCAGAATTCAGAACTAGAGGCTAGTTTGCTCCGTTGTTCTAGCTTAATTTTCTTACACCCCGAACAGACGGCTAATTTATCCGTCGCCTTGAAAGAGTTGTTGGGGACAGTTTATTATCATTATTTAATAGTTTTCTTGGGATATATTAAGCTGTGTCATCAGTGGGTACGCAGCAATCAAAATATCGAACATCAACAGGATCGTCGCTCGCAACTACATCTTGGCTCCCTGTTGTTAGAAAAAATTGAACTAGCGCAGTTTTTGACGACGGAGGTGAAATCCGCAATTCCCTTAGTAACAAAAGATCTCCAGACAGCAATTGCTCAAGATAATCTAGATGATCTAGCAGAATTAATCACTAGTCATTCCTCCGTTAAACCAGTCAAAGTCTCGTTACCTAATTTAAGGCAAAAAACCCTCACTACCTGTTTAGCCAACGCACCTTTTCCCGTCATGATTCACAATCAACAGGGAGAGATTATTCACCTCAATCGCAATTGGCTGGACGCTAGTGGCTACGATGTGCAAGAAATATCCACCATCAAAGAGTGGCAGCAAAAAGCCCAGATTAGACAGCGGGAAATAGTTAAGCTCCCAGCTAAAAATTCTAGCCAACTATATCGCAAGTATGTTGCCCCTGCCCATCAAACTGCGATCGAAGCTACGACCGCCTTGCAGCAAATCGTCAACTCATTAATTGACATTGCTCCAGAAGTAATCCAAACCAAAATTAAGACCCAAAAGAAACTGGCAGATGCGATTCGGAGCGAGGTGACGGTGGCAACCAAAAATGGCGCACAGCTTTATTGGGAACTATATTCAACCGCCTTAAGCTTTGAAAGTGAAGCCGATGAACTAGTGATTTCTATTGCCAAAGATATCACTGATATTGTCCATCATGAAGCTAAACTAGCTGAGGTAGAAGCCAAGCTGCGATTAGTCTTAGAAGCTACGAAAACAGGTAACTGGAGTTGGGATTTAACCACTAATCAGGTTGATGTTTGCCATCGAGGTCGGACTATTCTAGGGTTAGAGGATTTTGATGGCAGTTATGAAAGTTTTTTACAATCAATTAATCCAGAAGAAAGAGAATCGGTAGATCTGGCAATTGCAAAAGCAATTCAAGCCCACCGAGATTTAGACATCAAGTATTCTGTGGTCAAGTCTAATCAAGAAATTGTGCAAATTCAGGCTAAAGGCAAGCTCTGTTATAGCCCTAAAGGTCAAGCGGTTCGTCTGACGGGAGTAGTTAGCGATATTACCTCAACCTACCAAAGCCAGCAGCAGCAAAGTAATCAACTGTCCACAGCCATAGACTCTGCATTATGTTGTGGTCTGCCAGAAATAGATGGGTTGCTGAAGCCAGAAAACACAGCGCAATCTTTAGCCGAATTAAGAGCCGTAATCGACTTATTGCCTTACTATTTGTTGGTCGTCGATGCCAATACCAAAGAAATCTCTTTGATGAACTCAGGACTTGCCACCAGCCTAAGTTTAACCAAGGATGAAACCAGTAGTAAAACGATCGCCGAATGTTTTTCGCCGAAGTATGCCCAACAAATCGACTGGCAACATCATCAGGTGACAACCTACAAACAGGTGTTACGGATTCAAGAAGAAGTAACCTTACCTGATGGAATTCACTACTTTGATACCGTGGTGACTCCCCTCTACGATACTCAGGGAAATATTTATGCCCTACTCCGTACTTCCAGTGATATTCCTGACTTAGCTGCCACCCAAGAAGCTTTATCACAACGCACCATTCAGCTAGAAGCAGCCAATCGAGAACTAGAATCTTTTTCCTATTCTGTCTCCCATGATTTACAAGCCCCTCTGAGGGTGATCAATGGCTTTAGTCAGGTACTCTGGGAAAACTATCAACCCAATTTAGACGATCGCGGTAAACATTATCTCCAGCGAATTCAGGCAAATAGTAAGCGGATGAGCGACTTGATTGATGCCCTGTTGCAGCTATCGCGGGTAACTCGCAGCCAAATGCAGCCCGTGCAAGTTGACCTCAGTGCGATCGCTCAAGACATTATCGAAGAATTACGAGGGGAAGAACCCGAACGTCAAGTAGAAATTCAGCTAGCTCCCTCTCTAGAAACCAAAGGCGATCCCCAACTCCTGAGAATTGTTTTGAGCAACTTACTCCATAATGCCTGGAAATATACCTCCAAGCGATCGCGATCGCGGATTGAATTTGGGATGATTACCGAAAACGTCTCCCAGGCGACATATTTTATTAAGGACAACGGCGCGGGATTCGATCAAACCTATGTGGATAAATTATTCACTGCTTTTCAAAGACTCCATAGCCAGGCAGAATTTCCTGGGACAGGGATTGGACTTGCCACAGTACAGCGAATTATCTATCGACATGGTGGCAAAGTTTGGGCAGAAGGAGAATGCGATCGCGGTGCAACTATCTATTTTTCTCTTTAAAGCTAATAGCTTATAGCTTCGAGTGGTATTACTAGCAATTCCAAATATTAAATCAGCAACGACGAAACTTCTGTCTGCCTTTGTAACTAACTTTGTCGCTAACTCTGTGGTACATTTACCGAAGCAGAGATTATCAAACGAGTTATCAGCAGCTATAGCTATATTGTTCAGCCGATTAATTTTGAATTGTTTATGACTTATAAATTATTGTTTGTCTGTTTGGGGAATATTTGTCGCTCACCATCAGCAGAAAACATCATGAACCAGCTAATTTCAGAGGCTGGTTTAGCGGCGAAAATTATTTGTGATTCAGCGGGAACATCGGGGTACCATATCGGCGCAGCGCCAGATCGGCGAATGAATATGGCTGCTAATAGAAGGAGTCTTGAGTTGGTAGGACAATCTCGAAAACTGAAGCCATCAGACTTGCTCAACTTCGATTTAATCCTGGCAATGGATCGAGAAAATTATCAAGATATTTTATATCTAGACCGCGAAGGCAAGTATGAAGACAAGATCCGCATGATGTGCGATTTCGCTACGACCAAACCCGACAAGGAAGTACCCGATCCCTATTATGGTGGTGCCGACGGTTTTGACTATGTGATCGATCTCCTCTACGATGCCTGTACTGGCTTACTGAACTATGTGGTTAATACCGAGGAGTATCAAGCCGAGGTTTAGTTCCAGATTTAGTTAGATACTTTCTGCTATTCAAGCTGCCGTTCAAGAAGTATTTCTGTTACCTAAAACAACCAAATGAATCGATTCAATTTAAAGATGTTTAAGAGATTTTGGTCCCTAGCAAAGCTATATTGGCTGGGCAATGAAAAGAAGGGAGCGTTAAGTCTGCTGCTGCTTCTCTTCATTCTGCTGGTGGCTTATACCCAACTTAGTGTGTTGTTAAATCAGCAACAGGGCAATATTATTTCTTCTCTTTCTGCTCAAAAAGTTGATCGATTTCAGGCAACCATCAAAACTTTTTTTACGATTCTCGTAATTTATGTACCTTTGTATGCTGGATTTGGCTATGTTCAGGGCATATTAGGCAACTATTGGCGTAAATGGCTGACGAGCTTACTGCTCAATCGTTATTTTAGTCAGCGGGCTTTTTATGAACTAGGAAACTTTCACAAAGATCTCGATAACCCAGATCAAAGGATTGCTGAAGATATCAAAGGTTTTACCGTTGAATCCCTCACTCTCATGTTGGCGATCGTTGGCTCGGTTTTCCAGGTGATTGCTTTTAGCCTGGCACTGTGGCAAATTTCTCCCAAACTAGTTTATATTTTGCTCGTTTATTCCCTATTTGGCACAGCAATTGTGGTGGGAGTATTTGGCAGAAAGCTGGTCAAAATTAACTTTAACCAGATCAAAAAAGAGGCTGATTTTCGCTTTGGCTTAGTGAGAATTCGAGAAAATTCTGAATCGATCGCTTTTTATCAGGGAGAAGAACCAGAAAATCAGAGTCTGAAGGCTAAATTTGAGGAAGTTTTTCAAAACTTTAATCTCCTAGTGCTGTGGAAAGAAGTATATCTGGGCTTATTTACTAATGCCTATAATTTTTTCCCTTATATCCTGCCTGCGATCGTCATCGCCCCCCAAGTATTATCTGGCGATTTGGAAGTGGGCAAAGTTAGCGAAGCAGCGGGAGCATTTGCCATAATTTTTCGTTCCCTAAACCTCATTGTCGATCGCTTCCAATCCTTAACAGCCTTTGCTGCCAGTGTTGAACGTCTATCTAGTCTCAAAGTTTATCTCGACCATCCCCAAGCTGCCCTTACGTCGAGTATTGTCAATTGTCCCCTCATTAGCACCATCAAACGCAATAACTTGGCAATTGATAATCTCACCCTGCAAACTCCTAACTATCAAAGAACTTTAATCAGAAATTTATCCGTTAATTTGCCCACGGGTGACGGACTCCTGATTACTGGAGCGAGTGGCTGTGGCAAGAGTTCTTTATTAAGAGCGATCGCTGGATTGTGGGATTCGGGTAGTGGTGCGATCTATCGTCCAGAACTATCACAAATCATGTTTTTGCCCCAAAGACCCTACATGATCCTGGGGACACTCCGCAGTCAGCTAATCTATCCTCACAATGATCTTGACCCCACAGAACAAGAACTTAACCAGGCGCTGGAAAAAGTTAATTTAGGAGATTTAGCCAAGCGTTCAGGAGGATTTGATCTTGAGCAAGACTGGGATGAAATTCTATCTCTGGGAGAACAGCAAAGATTAGCCTTCGCCAGGATTGTCATTAATCAACCCCGTTATGTGGTTTTAGATGAAGCGACTAGTGCCTTAGACATCAATAACGAAAGAGTTCTTTATCAACATTTACTCGATAGTCATACCACCTTCATCAGTGTGGGACATCGCCCTAGTCTGGTTCAGTATCATCGTTGGTTTCTCGAAATGCAGCCAGGAGAAAAGTGGCATTTGCAATCGGCAAAATGAGTTAACCTTGAGTTCGGAATTCGGAATTCGGAGTTCGGAGTTCAGGATAAGCTTAGAGCTTAGAGCTTAGAGCTAGGGCGAAGCCCTGACAAATCATCCAGGAATTGTTGCCGCTTGAACTGATAGTCTGACCCCAAAAAATCTACGATGCGGGTGGTATCTTCTAAAGCGTTCTGGAGACAGGTGGAAGCTCCAGGGGAAGGAGTGATATTAAAGAGAATTTGGTCGCCAATAATTTTGGCTTCCCCCATTTCTAATGCTTGAGTATTGAGGTTCACCACCTGG
Source organism: Cyanobacteriota bacterium (assembly GCA_041165225.1). Classification (GTDB taxonomy): domain Bacteria; phylum Cyanobacteriota; class Cyanobacteriia; order Cyanobacteriales; family Xenococcaceae; genus Waterburya. The sequence goes on from JBEANW010000157.1 coordinate 7,487, forward strand.
GGACGCACTCCACCGTAACCTTGAGCATAGGTCAGATCTGATAATTTAATTGAAGGGATAATTTTTTTTACTTCGTCAATGAACAGTATTTTGCCAATCAAGGGAAAGTCATACAAGAAATTTAAGGCAATATATTTAAAAATGATCGGGTCAGATAAGATTTTGGCAAAGCTGAGAACTGCCTTGACGCTTAATCCTGCTGTTTGGAAATATTCCATCACGCTGCCATAGTGATGGCGTTCTAACATGGGTATAACTTTGGCGGTGGGGCCGAAACGGGCGATCGCTTGATCATGGACTTCTGGATCGCCATGAATGGCAGCAAACGGGAGTTTTTCTTGTTGAACGGTGTACACCTTACCATTGAGGAACCGTGGGGCAAAATAGAAGCTTCCCGCCACGCTGAGTAGTGCATAATCTAGACCATAGCCCAGGGATTTTGCAAACAGCAAACTGTGCGCTCCTGCTGCCACCATCACTACCTTGCTAGTAATAGTTTGGTCTGAGGTTTTAATTTGATATCCCGCCGACTGTTTAACAATTTGCTTCACCTTGGTCTTAAACAGCAAATCGATCTGGAGTTCACTATTCCCCAAAGCCCCAGCAACAAATGACTTTGCCAGCAGGTTAAAATCTATGGTGTAACCTTCATCGGTATATAAAGCCATAATCTCCTGATCTTGAGGGCGATCGATTAGGACTTTCGGCTCTTTCGCGGCAATTTCGGCTCGGTCTAATAGTCTTAGATCAGGAAAAAGAGTCTTAAACTGTGCATATCTAGCTGTTAATTGCTCTTTTTCTGCCATCCCTACCCCCAAAACCATCTTGTGATACTTGGTATGGATCTTTTGTTGGGGATCTTTGGTCAGCAAATAATTTTTGACTAAACTAGCTCCTGCGTTTACTTTCTGCGCTTTCTTTAAGGTGTAGTTGGTTTCAATATCGCCAAAATGAAGTGTTTGACTATTACTATTAGTAAAGGAATTAACTAAAGCTACATCGGCTTCTTTCTCAATCAGGGCAATACGTTTAACGTTGGTATACTTGCTCAAAGTGTAAAGTAATGCCGTACCGCAAACTCCACCACCAATAATGACAACTTCGTAGGTATGGTTATTCATAAATTGTTTCGAGTTTGAGGTAGATAATTATTCTACCAAAAGTGCCACAACTAATAGATCAATCAACCCTTCTTGAAGCAGTCGCTCATGGGGGAAAGCCAAGGCGCGTTTTGAGTGGGAAGCTTCCCACTCAAAAGCCGCCGTCCCAAGACCGCGCTGCTTCGCTTCCCCCTTTTCCCTTTTCCCCTTTCCCCAATCTCCACAATTCAATCAGCGCATAACGTCAGTTAGTAATAATTCATGATCGGTATTTGGATTTTAGGCGATCGCCTAACAACGCAACAGTTAAGCTTACAGAATAATCAAGATCTCAAGGAGCGATCGCAACTCATCTTGATCGAGTCTCATAATTATGTTCGCCAACGCCCCTATCATCGGCAAAAGCTAGTCTTGGTTTGGTCGGCAATGCGTCATTTTGCTCAAGAACTCAGGGAAGCTGGTTGGCAAGTGACTTATGAAGTTGCCACGGATTTTGTCACACCTCTAACTAAATGGATCGAAGCTCATCAAATTACCACCTTGCAGATGACCACTCCCTGCGATCGCCCTTTTCTCAGGCACATTCAAAGCCTGGATTTAAACTGTGACCTGGAGTTGCTCCCTGATCAGCATTTTCTCTGGAGTGGGGAAGAATTTGTCGCCTGGACTAAATCCCGCAAAAGGATGCTTATGGAGGATTTTTATCGGGAGGGCAGAAAGCGTTTTAAGATCTTGATGGAAGGTCAAAAGCCGATAGGTGGTAAATGGAATTACGACCAGGAAAACCGTAAACCCCCCAAGAAGAACTTGCAGACTCCCAAACCTTTGATCTTTGAGCCTGATGAGATCACCCAAGGGGTAATTGATTGGGTTAAACAAGAACAGTTTTCCGCCTATGGCAACCTTGAGCCGTTTCATTGGGGTGTTACTAAAGAGCAAGCTCAACAGGTTTTAGCTTATTTTGTCGAACATTGTTTACCTCAATTCGGGACTTATCAAGATGCCATGATCACTGAGGAATATACTATGTGGCACAGCTTGATCTCTCCTTATCTCAATCTGGGATTACTTGAACCCAGGTCGGTAATTGAGGCGATCGAACAGGCTTATCATCAACATGATTTACCTCTCAACAGCGTTGAAGGTTTTATTCGTCAGGTGATGGGTTGGCGGGAATATATGCACGGAATTTATTTCGCCCAGAATCAACACCATGATCGATATGCGGAAAGTAATTGGTTTAACCACCATCGACCTTTGCCCAAATTTTATTGGGATGCTGCTAAAACCGATATGAACTGTCTCCACCAAACTTTAACTCAAGTGGAAGAGACGGCTTATGGTCATCATATTCAACGACTGATGGTGTTAAATAACTTTGCCTTAATTGCAGGAGTTAATCCCCAAGAGTTAGAAAACTGGTTTCACAGCGCTTTTATTGACGCTTATGACTGGGTAATGCAAACTAATGTCTTGGGGATGGGACAGTTTGCTGACGGCGGTTTATTAGCCTCTAAACCCTATGCTGCCTCAGCTAACTACATCAACAAGATGAGTGATTACTGTGGTGACTGTAAATACAATAAAAGCGATCGCACTGGGGAACAAGCATGTCCTTTCAATTTCTTTTACTGGGATTTTCTCCTGCGTCATGGCGATCGCCTAAAATCCTTGGGCAGAATGAACCTGGTTTTGAGCCACATCAAACGTATTTCCGAACCAGAACTCGCAGCCATAACCGCTCTAGCTGACCAATGGTGGTCAGCAGAATTGAGGGAATCCTGACTTTTGACCGTCTACTCCCTATCGGTTAACAGTCAAAAATAGTACTTTTGAACTCTTTTTTAAAAGTCAAGAAAAAGTTATTAAATCTTATTTTAAGCTGTTGCTTCCCCTGGTAAATTCCCCACCATTTCCACAAAGTGTTTTCAGGTTTTCCACATTTTACCCAGGTTTATCCACAGGGGATGACGCAGGAATCGAGCCTTGAGTAGCGGACGGTGGATTTTGATTTTTTACCAATAATTAATCTTTTCACAACCTAGTTTTATAAATATATGCAACAAAAAACAGTCTGTAACTATATGTTTTTCGTAGTGATAATAAAAATTTAAGACTGTTCTTAATATTTCTTAGCATTGACAAACGCCCCCCTTTTAAGAGGACAATGAATCAGCAAACATCTCATAAAGCTAAATTCTATTAGTGCAGAAATTACTTCTGTAATCAAGCTGCAAGATCAAAAAACCGTTGATATCCATCTCTAGTTATGCTCAAAGGTAAAAAATAGCGATGGCGAATATTCCTAACCGTTTTTGAGGGGTTTTGGAAGTCAGTCATTGTGTTTTACACCGTACCAGAGCAAAAAATATTTATTTAGGAGCATTTAACCAACCCATGAACTCAAACGTAAGTATTTTGACCGATATCCCCGAAGAACTGCACTTCTCCTTAAAAAGCTACTTGGAGTCTCACCCCCATTGGGATCAAGATCGTGTCTTTGCTGCTGCTTTATCCTTGTTCCTGCTACAAAATAACAGTAACCAAGCCATTGAGCCAGATCAGAGCCAACGAGCTTGCGCTAAAGTCTATTTAGAGGCTTTATTCCAATCTAATTAAGCTTATAGCTTATAGCTTATAGCTTATAGCTAGGGCGAAGCCCCCTTTACTCCCATATTTCAGTCTGCACTGCTCATCCCCTACTCTTATCCTGTGACTTCTGATTCGACTGCCTTGATTATTCCTGAATTGATTGTGGGTTTAGGTAATCCTGAACCAAAATACGACAATACGAGACATAATATTGGTTTTGCTGTGGTCGATGAACTAGCTAAAGTTTGGCAAATGCCTCTCAAAGAAAACAAACGTTTTCAAGGGCTATTTTCCGAAGGAGTCTCCCAGGGAGGGCAAAAAGTCCGCTTGTTGAAACCGCTGACCTATATGAATCGTTCAGGGCAAGCGGTAAGAGCAGTGACAGACTGGTATAAGGTTGAACCTCGTTCCGTGTTGGTGATTTACGACGACATGGATTTACCTGTAGGTAGATTACGGATGCGTCTCACAGGCTCCGCTGGGGGTCATAATGGCATGAAGTCAATTATTGCTCACTTGGGCAGCCAAGAGTTTCCCCGTTTACGCCTTGGAATTGGTAAATCTGATGGTGAGAAAGGTACGATCAACCATGTTTTAGGCAAGTTTGCCCCCGAAGAATTTAAAGTGATGGACGAGATTTTATATATCTCCCTAAAAGCGATCGAATTAGGTTTAAAAGAAGGCATTGAGCAATCCATGAATCGCTACAATGGATTTTCGATTGATTCTTAACTCCCATTAAACTGCGTAACTTCTATATGATATTTACTTTCGACAGAATGTCTAAAAAATCGCGGCTTTTGCTCTTAGCCTTCTGTACTATGCTGTTTTTGATTTTTGGTGCAGCGTTTAAATTAGGCGATAGTTTCCCAGTTATTGCTCAAACTCCACCCACTAATACTCCAACAAACGCGACAGTTTATCATTTTAAGATTGGCAAGTTCAACGCCATGACTGTCAGTGACGGTAATTTAAAGGTTGCCTCCAGTTTTTTTCTGCCCAAGGCTGATCCTGCTGAAGTAAAAAACTCTCTTTACAACAGTTTTTTGCCTACCAATAGCGACTATTTATTCTATGTCAATAATCTCTATATAGATACAGGAGAGCATAAGGTTCTGATTGATAGTGGTGCAGGAAAGGCTTTTGGCGATACCGCTGGCTATCTGGCGCAAAACCTGCAAGCTGCTGGTGTTGACCCAGGAAGCATCGATACCGTGTTAATTACTCACGCCCACGGCGATCATATTGGCGGATTGGTGGCAGCGGATGGTAGTTTAACCTATCCCAATGCGAATTATTATATTTCCCAAGCAGAATGGGATTTTTGGACAGATCCTCAAGTTAGTTTGCCGAATTCTTTGCTAGATGACAAGTCGAAACAATCGATGATTCAAGGAGCGCAACAGACGTTGAAGGTAATTAAAAATCAGACCAAGTTCTTTGAATTTGGAACAGAAATCATTCCAGGAATTCTTGCCACAGAAACTTCTGGACATACTCCAGGACACACATCATATTTGATCACTTCGGAACAAAATAAGTTAATTGCAACGGGGGATATTTTCTATAGTGATCCTCTAAATTTAGAACATCCTGACTGGGAAGTGGCTTTCGACGCTGATACTGCTAAAGGTCTAACTACCAGAAACAAATTCCTGAACGACGTTAGTGAATCAAGAGTAGAACTATTAGTTCCTCATATGCCTTTTCCTGGATTGGGTCATGTGAGTGCAGAAGGCGATCGCTATGCTTGGAATCCTTCCTGGTGGAAATTTGATCCTGCTTCATAAAGGGGCTTCGCCCCAGCTATAAGCTCTAAGTTATAAGCTCTAAGCTTTTTGGTTTACTACTTGCGTAGTAGTGATGATAAATAACAGGTAATTAGAAGTGTGGCGGTCGCTTGAATCTAGAGGGCGATCGCTTTTGTTTTTAGTTCCCTATCCGTAGGGTACTCGAGGCGTAATCCCATTCTCTACAATTCAAACCTTAATAAAAAAATACTGATGATTTGCGACTGGGTTAGTTAAACTGCTGGTAGTGATTATTTGATTGATTATTGCAGTTCCAGCTAGCCCTGAATTTATATAGATGCTCGTTAATCTAAAAATTAATAATTTTGCTCTAGTTGATTCCTTAGAACTTAATCTAGACAAGGGATTAAGCGTTTTAACTGGAGAGACGGGAGCGGGAAAATCGATTATTCTCGACGCGATTGATATGGTGCTGGGAGGGAAGGTCAATAGTCGGATGATTCGGACTGGTAGCGATCGCTCTACAATTGAAGCTACTTTTCAAATTAGTCCAAGTTTAAATTGTTGGTTAGAGGCGCAGGAAATCGATCCTCTGGAAGAAGATACTTTAGTTTGTAGTCGTGAGATCGTTATCGGCAAGACGACTGTGCGCTCCCGTAGCCGAGTCAATGGAGTGTTGGTAAATCTGCCCTTAATGACGGAATTGCGATCGCGGTTGGTGGAAATTACTGCCCAGGGACAAACGGTCAACCTATTGATTTCTGAAGAACAGAGACTTTTGTTAGATGCTTATGGTGGTAAAACAGTTAGCAAGCAGTTAGCTCAAGTGGCTCAAGTTTATGAGGCAACCCAGCAGGCAAAGAAGGAATTGGACAAGCGGATTCAGTCGGAACAAGAATTACTGCAACGGCAGGATTTAATTAAGTTTCAGCTTAAGGATTTAGAGGAGGCTGCATTAACTGATGACCAGGAATTAGATGAATTAGAACAAGAGCGCGATCGCCTGTCCCATGTAGTTGAACTACAACAGTTGGGTAATCAAGCCTATCAACTGTTATATGAAGCAGATGACGATGCGCCAGCGGGGGCGGATTTATTAGGTAAGGCGGAATCTTGCCTGATGGAGATGGGAGAATATGATTCTGAGTTAAACCCGATTTTAGAAATGGTGCAGTCGGCATTGGCGCAGATTGTGGAAGCAGGACAGCAGATTAATAGCTATAGCGAAGGTTTAGAAGCCGATCCAGAGCGTTTAGAAGAGATTGAAGCCAGAATTAGGCAGTTAAAGCATGTTTGTCGTAAATATGGTCCAGATTTGAGTGAGGCGATCGCTCTTTATGAACAACTACAGTCAGAATTAGCTCTTATTACAGGGGGTGGAAAATCTATTGCCGTTTTAGAATCAGTCTATCAAGAGGCTTTGGCGCAACTTACCCAAGAATGTGAGCAGCTCACTCAACTACGGCAAAAGGCAGCGAATAAGTTAGAAAAGCAGTTAGTTAAGGAATTAAAACCCCTAGCGATGGAGAAAGTAGTGTTTGAATGTCGCCTGATGGAATGTTCGCCGACGGCGATGGGTGCAGACAAAATAGTATTTTACTTTAGTCCCAATGCGGGGGAAGAAATTCAGCCCCTATCCGTCATTGCTTCAGGGGGAGAAATGAGCCGTTTTCTCTTGGCATTAAAAGCTTGTTTCACGGGGACAGCAGAGAGTTCTGGAACTTTAATCTTCGATGAGATTGATGCAGGAGTGTCAGGAAAAGTCGCTCAGGCGATCGCCGAAAAACTCCATCAACTGGGCAAACAGCATCAGGTATTGTGTGTCACCCACCAACCATTAATTGCGGCGATGGCAAATGGGCATTTCAAAGTCGAGAAAACCATTATTGAAGAGGCTAGCAAATCTCCAGAAACAAATGGTAGCAGCATTGCCGATATTCGCACTGTAGTCAGAGTTAAAGCCCTGAATAATCATCAAGTACGAGCCGAAGAGTTAGCCCAGATCACAGGGGGACATTCCGCCGAAGATGCGATCGCCTTTGCCGAGTCTCTATTAACCAAGGCTGCCAAGTATCGCGCCACTCAATCTAAATAGATCTAGGCATTTTGTAGAACTAAAAACTAATCATGTTGTTACCAATACAGGACAAGAAGAGAGATTAATCACACGGTTGGTGACGCTATCGGCAGCAGATTCCTCGTCAATTAAACCTAAACCCCGACAACCCATAATAATCAAGTCAGCATTAATTTCATCAGCGACATCGCAGATGGTAAAAGCAGGTAGACCTTCTCGTTCGATAGTTTCGGCAGATATTCCCTGGTTAGCAAAAAATAATTTGGCTTCTTGCAATAGTTTTGCTACCTGTGGTTCTGAACTCATCGCCCCATCATCATTGGTTTCGACTACAGAAAGAATAGTTAGTTTACTTTGATGAGTTTTAACCATATCCGCCGTCAATTGAATCACTTTGCGGGCTTCTCTAGTTAATTCGATGGGGAATAAAATATTTCTGAACATAGAAGATATTAAGACTAAATACTTACACGGCTGCAAGGAATCATTGTGTCAGAAAAGTCCCTGCCGAATCGGAAAATTTACCAATTTTAATCAAGAATAATCTCTCAGAATTTATTGTGTTCTTTATTTGAGCAAATACTAATTATTTACTGGAACTGGAAACCAAATTAATCCAGTCTATTTTGCCACCCTAGGAAAAAAGCTCAATATATAGACCTGTTAGCCTTAACCCGAACTCGTGTTAATTGACTGTTTCAGCCTTACCTAAAGGAGAAAAACGAATTTCAATGCGACGACGGTTAGCATCGGGGTTGCGGTTGGCAGTAGCAAAGTCTCCTGAAGGTAACTGTAACTGTGCTGCGGAATAGGCACGAAACTCTACCCCCTCAAGTCTGCCTGTTTGCTCTTGCACTGTCTGTAGTTGTTTGACCACTTCTAAAGCACGCATCAAGCCCAAATCAGCGTTAGAACCTGCCCGAAGGCTTTCTACGGGAATTTTTCCTTGGGCAACTTCTTCTAGCTGTTGATCCAAATTACCCTTACTAAAATTAATCTGACCATCTGTATGTCCAATGATTTCTACCACATAAAGACTGCGCTGCTGACTAATTCTTTCAATGCGATCGACTAAATCTACCGTAATATAATTTTTCAAATCATTCGGTAAAATGGCGCTGCCAGAATCAAACTGAAATCCCCCTGAATCTTGAATTACCACAACAGGAGGCGCAGATTTCAGGCGTTTTATTTCTGACTGCAAAATATCAACACGACTCCGACTTTGCTCGTTGCTATTGAGGAGCAACTGTCTCAACTCCGCAGAGGCTCGATTAAGCTGGCTCACATCAGCAGTACTTTCGCCTAGTTCATTTTCCAGGGTAGCTATTTCCCGTTGCAGCAAACGCACCTGTCTTTCTGTGTCACTCAAGTTTTGTTCACTTTCTTCTGCGGCGTACTTGAAAAACAAGGATTTAAACAAAGCCAATAATAGAAAAAGACTAATAATCATGAAGGCATTAGCCATCAAATCGGTAAAAGATGGCCAAACATTTAAATTTTCTGTCGCTTCATAGCTGCGTAACTTACGCTTTTTAGACATGCAATTACTTACCTATTAACTATTACTCATTTGACTTACTAACTTAGCTAGCTCTTGCTGAATTTCTTTTAAGCCTGACTGTTCAATGATATTTTTCTCTTGATTAAGATTAACTAAATTACCATATTGCTGTTCAATATTATTCACTTTTTGATTTAGTTCCAAGAACTTTTTGGTTAGCTTCTGCATCGAAACTAAATTATGTTCAAAAGATTGAGTGGAATTTTGTAAAACTAAGGAAGATTGAGCAAATTGATTTTGAGCGATCGCCAAATTATTGGTAGCTGAAGCTAACTGTTCTGGGAATTGACTATTATCTAAAGTGTTAGCTGCATGTTGAAAGGTTTCGGCGCTATGATGAATTTTGACAAAAGCCTTAGTCATAGATTCTTCAATTGTTTCTCCCAATTTATGCACCATACTGTCAAAGTCTCGACCGAACTGACTAATAGCCTCTTCAAGGGAACTAGCAGGCTGAATTTTCGGCAAGAAAACATTATCAATATAGTCTTCAATCGAACTAAGTAGACTAGCTTTAACAACGTTAGTATTCCAGAGTAAATTTAATACTGTAAGTAAAGAACTACAGGCGATCGCAATTAAACTGGTAGTGAAAGCAACTCCCATTCCCTGTAAAGGACGATTTAATTCTTCGATCAGGTTTCTCACATCATTAATATCAATCTGAGTAATGGTTTGACTCAGGCTAGATAAGTTAGAAGTAATTCCCAAAAACGTACCTAATAAACCAAAAGAAAGTAATAAATTGGGTAATATACGACAGAAATTATCGATGAAATCACAGTTCAAAGATAATCCTAGAAAATAAAACTTTTCGTGACTATAAGCTCCTTCAATCACCGCAGCGGTATTTAACTGATCCGAATTAAGATTACTATCAGCCAATCTTTGCTCTAATGCCGTAATCATCTTGGGTGTAGATTCTTGCCTCACTCCTCCTAACAATCTTCGTGCTTTCACCGCTAAATGTTTTAAATGCCGATACAAGCAGAAACGTAGCAGAATAGCCAAAATTGTGGGCAAAATTACCAGAACAATCGCCAGAAAAACTAAATAACCTGGAATCAAACTAAAAATACTATATAGTTGCTGCATAGTTTTCAAGGATGTTTAAGTTGCGTTGAAGATTAAAATCTGGAATAGCTAGTTTTTATGGAGTTTTGATTGTGACATTGATCGCCACTAAATCGGCAATATTTTAAGGTTTACCCTACATTCAGTTTCTTCGGATATAGTCTTTCCAGGCGATCGCTCTAGCAATCTAGAGGAATCAATTAAAATATAACTAAGCATTGAAACATTTTAAATTTAAAGCTCATGGTACAAACAACAGCAAAATCCCTCACCCTAGGAGAGTTTCTTGCCATCCCAGAAACTAAACCCGCTAGCGAATACATTAATGGCAAGATAATCCAAAAACCGATGCCCAAAGGAAAACACAGTACAATCCAAGGAGAACTAATTATTGCCCTCAATGGTTCTCTCAAGCCGTCAAGAACTGCGCGTGCTTTTCCAGAACTAAGATGTACTTTTGGCGAACGTTCAACTGTTCCTGATGTAGTTGTATTTACTTGGGATCGAATTCCTCGTGATGATGATGGAGCGATCGCTGATTCCTTTCAAGCTGCACCAGACTGGACAATCGAGATATTATCTCCAGATCAAAGTCATACCAGGGTAACTCGCAATATTCTGCACTGTTTAGATCATGGTACACAGTTAGGATGGCTAATCGATCCCAGTGAACAGTCTGTTTTTGCCTATTACCCCAGACAACAACCAGCTTTTTTTGAAGATGTTAATGCTGTTTTACCCGTTCCTGATTTTGCTCAATCGTTTCAGTTAACTTTGGGAGAATTATTTAATTGGCTGTTAGATTAAAAAAGCGATCGCCCTTTCTTCTAAAAAAAGCGATCGCCGAATACTATTTAACTTTTAGCAAATTGTCTTAAAAAACAACTTTTTTAGCTAATCCGAGAACTCGTAAGACTTGAATTACCCACCAGGTAACATCAATTTCCCACCATCGTTGACCAGCTTTAGCTACGCGGGGATTGAAGTGGTGATTGTTGTGCCAGCCTTCGCCATAAGCGATAATACCCACCCACCAAAGGTTTAGGGAACCATCGTCACATTCAAAGTTTTTGTAACCCCAGAAGTGCGTTGCACTATTGACACACCAGGTACAATGCCAGAGAGTTACGGCTCTAACAAAAACACCGTAAATTAC